>CACYDE010000068.1 GCA_902773045.1 uncultured Ruminococcus sp.
GCCAGTATGCCTTCGTCCTCCGCCTTGCTCTGCACTCACCGGCATCGTCTCCTTTTGTCCGTCTATTTATTTGGATTGCTATAGAAATCGGTATTATATTTTATACAAAAAAATATTTTTATCTCTTGATTTTTATATTACTTTGTGTTATTATATGAATATGGAAATTCTGTTGGATATCCATGACATTATTCTTTCAGACGAAAGGGTGGATAGTATGAAAATCAACTACACAGCAAGAAAAGTAACTTTAAAAGACAATTTTAAGGAGCGTGTTGAAAAGAAGCTCAAGAAATATGACCGTGTTTTCTCGGAGAATGCCGAGGCTATGGTTACGGTCACAGTTTATAAAAACAGACAGACTGTTGAGATCACGATCAAAGACAACGGTATGATCTACCGTGTTGAAAATACAAGACCCGAGATGAACGAGGCTCTCGATATTAATATTGACAAGCTCGGCCGTCAGATTCGCAAGAATAAGACGAAGCTTGAGAAAAAGATTCGCCCGGCTGCTTTGGACGAGTATCCGGACGACAGCGATGACGGAGCCGAGGAAGAGATCCAGGAGGAGATCAGCTACGAGGTTCTCAGAAAGAAGAGCGTTTCCTTGAAGCCGATGTCGGTTGACGAAGCTATTCTCAGAATGAACATGGTCAACCATAAGTTCTTCATGTTCCTCAATGAGGCAACCGATAAGATCTCGGTGGTTTATATCCGTGACAACGGTGATTACGGTATGTTGGAATCCGATGTTGAGGATTGATGTTTTGTTTTATGCTTTGTAAGTGACTTTTTGGGGCAAATCGTCATGGGTGCGGTTTGCCCCCTTTGCTTTCGTTAAAATATTGTAATCGAAATGACCGATAATTACGGCAATGCACCTTGAAATTTTATGATTTTTATTATATAATTATATATATCTGTAGATCAGCACTGCTTTCAATTTTGAAAGCAGTATAGAGTAAAAGTTTTGCACCGATTTTCAAAGACGACCGACGGGAGCTTATTTACAGTATATTGTGTATCTATCTGTTCAAAAGGAATGTTGTTATGAGTTTATACAGCTTTGTTGCACCGTGCGTAATGGGTGTTGAAAAGCTTCTTTCAAACGAGCTTAAGTTTATGGGCGCGGACAGCGTGAAAGCCGAAAACGGGAGAGTTTTCTTCGAAGGTGATGAATCCGTTCTTATCAAAGCGAATATCCGTTCAAGGTTCGCGGAAAGGATTCTTATTCTTGTCGGAAGATTTAACGCGGAAAATTTTGAGGAGCTTTTTCAGGGGATCAAAAACCTGCCTTGGGAGAATTATATTCCAGAGAACGGAAAATTTCCTGTCAGCGGAAGCTGTTTGTCCTCTGCTTTGAAAAGTGTTTCGGACTGTCAGGCTATTGTGAAAAAAGCCATAGTTCGGAGGCTTGGCTCTGTTTACGGCAGGGAATGGTTCGATGAGGACGGAGCGCTTTTCAAAATCAGATTTCTCATTCTCAAAGACAATGTCTGTGCAATGATCGACACGAGCGGAGAACCTCTTCACAAGCGCGGCTATCGCGCCGTTTCAAACGGAGCGCCGCTAAAAGAAACGCTTGCGGCAGCGCTCGCGGAACTGTCAAAAGTCAGAAAGGATCATATTGTCGCCGATCCGTGCTGCGGCTCGGGAACTATACTTATAGAGGCGGCCCAGAAAGCACTTAATATCCAGCCGAATGCGTCAAGAAAATTTGTGTCCGAGGACTGGAAGAGTATACCTTCCGAGCTTTGGGAGAATGAACGCAAAGCCGCAGAGAACGGAATAAGAACCGATTCCAATTTTCACGGTTTCGGATATGATATAGATGAGGATACTTTAATTATTGCCAGAGATAATGCGAAAAAGGCAGGGGTGGAAGATTATCTTACGTTTGAAAAACGTGATATAAAAGATTTCAGCGAAGAATTCGATCGCTGCACTGTGATTTGTAATCCTCCTTACGGAGAACGTCTTCTCGACATAAATGCCGCTGAGGATATATATCGTATAATGGGGGAGAAATTCATTTCAAAGCCGGGCTGGAGCTATACTATTATCAGTCCCGATGATGATTTTGAAAAATGCTTCGGAAAAAAAGCAGACAAAAGAAGAAAAATTTATAACGGAATGCTCAGCTGTCAGGTATATCAATACTTTAAATAGCTGAAAAAGTGTCTGTATGTGAAAAAAGTGTGAATTTTATAGGTTTTAATCTCGGTGTTTAAACCATATTAATATAGCTTAATTTATGTAATTTAACAAAAAATCTGTAATTTATTCCAAAAAATCTTTGTGATTATTGAAATTGTCAGGAAATTGTTATATAATATTTGTTATAGTTATCTGAAAACATTAGGAGGGAATCGTGTGAGTAGGAAGTCATCAAGACCGGAGTCCATGGGTAATCCGGGTTCAATTGCAAATGCTATGTATGACGCACAGAGGAGAGAAATAAACGGCTCGATGGCATTCAGCGGATCGTTTATCGCAGCGGGAGTTATCGCGGTCGCTCTCGGAATTTTCAAGTACTTTTCGACGAGACAGTCTTCCGAATCTTATGATTCGATGGCGTGGCTGATAATAGCCGCAGTAGGTATCCTTGTTGGGATTATAGGATTTATAAGTATCGTGAAATCGCTTGTTTCGCTTGGTCAGATAGGAAAATGGGCGAAAGAAGCAGAGTCTCACGCGTCGCCTTTCCAGGGTCAGAAGCTCAATCGAAAGGTTGCCGCAATGAATCAGGCTCAGGCGATGAATCACCCGGATATGCAGGGGATGGCGGAGGAGCCTAACGAAAGAAAGAAGAGAGGTTTCTTCAAAAGAGGAAGAGAAACGAAAAAGAAAAACACAGATGATCTCTACTATAAATATAATCCTCAGGAGAAGAGAACTTCACCGCCTAAAGCGGCTCCTATGATGGAGCAGAAGTTTGACTACGGAATCAACGAGGAAAAGAAGCTTACTTTTGCGGATGAATTTCTTTTAAAGAACAAACGAGACCCGTTTGCTCAGTATAGAAAGGATCTCGGGATCAAAGAAGAGGTTAAAAAGGAAGTTGAACAGAAACCTCAGTTTATAAGATCGGCCAAGGCGGTTGAAAGCGCGCCTTCGGTTCAATCTGTTTCCGGTGGGTTTGGCGGCTCGGATCAGCAGTCATCACCGGGAACCGTTCTTGATCTTTCCGGAAATACCGATCAGGAAAGCGGAAAAGAGGTCAGCTTCGGTCTTGAACTTTCATATTTTGCAGAACAGGATAACGAAAAAAACAAGGAATCTGTAAAGGAAAATGTGACTTCATCAGATAGAACTTCGGAAGTCTCGCCGCCGCTTGAAAAAGCCGCAGTATCCGAAGCGCCTCAGAAACAGGAAAGTATTATTTCTCCGCAGGAAGTGCGTTCGGAAGAAAAGTCTGCCCAAAATAACGCATATGCTGACGAGGCTTTGAATTATATGGAGAGTCATTCCGAGGTTGAAAACAGCGGATTCCTTTCCGATGAGACGATATCTAACGAATATGACGAGTCTTTCGCAAATAACGGAGATATCATAGATTTCGATAATGAGCGTGATGATGACTCATCGTCTGGAATAGTTATTACATACGGCGACCATAATGCCGAAGACGATGATATTTTCTTCTCCGCGAAGACTACTCCGCCTCCGGTGTCACAGAATGTGCCCGTTCAGATCCAAACCCAAACCCAAACTCAGGGAGCTGTGCGCCCGCGCGATGAAGCGCCCATAAGCCGCCGCAGCGATGCTTCAAAAGAAAATTCAAAACATCAAAGCGCATTCTCGAATTTCAATAAGACGCCACCACCGACAGTCGGACTTGATTTTGATTATGATGAGGAAACAAAGAACGATTCCACCGCAGAGGATAAACCGAATCCTTATTTTAATGAATCAACGACAACTTCGCCTGCTTCGGAAGTAAAACCGCAGAGTGCGTTCTCGAATCTCAATAAGACGTCACCGCCGACAGTCGGACTCGATCTTGATTATGATAAAAACGCAAATAGCGGTTCTTCCGCAGAAGATAAGCCGAATCTTTATTTTAACGAATCTACGACAACTTCGCCTTTGTCGGAGTCAAAACCGCAGAGCGCGTTCTCGAATTTCAATAAGACGTCGCCGCCGACAGTCGGACTTGATCTTGATTATGATAAGAATGCAAAGAACGAGCCGTCTGCGAATGTTGATACAGCTTATGATTCAAAAGCAGCCGCTGCATCTTCCAACGATGATGTGAAGCCTAAGAGTGCGTTTTCTAATTTTAACAAGACTTCACCTTCGACGGTAGGATTGGATATCGACTATAAGAAAGAGAAAAAACGGGAGACCGAATATGACTTTTCTCTGTTTGAGGATATGGGAACAAAAACGCCTTCTTCAAAGGTTTCGGCGAAACCTTCTCCGAAGACCGCTGTTCCTCCGCAGCCTAAAGCCGCAGTCAATTCGGAAAAGCCCGCAAATCTCAGCACAGCAGCTGTGAATAATGAAGCGAGAAGAACGGGAAGCATGCCGCAGAATCCCGAATATGATCTCGATAATTTTAAGAAAAAGGAAAGCCGACCCGCTCCCGAACAGAAAAAGAAGCAGGATAAGCAGGAGAAAAAGATGAGTTTTTCAGAAAAATATCTCAACAAGGACAAAAACAAAAAACAGGAAGCCGAGTCCAAAATTGTTAAGAACGGAACACGCGCTCAGAGAAAATTTGTTGACGCTTCCGAGTTTGACGAATGGACTTGTCAGAGCTGCGGAAAGGTCAACCAGGAATACGTTGGTGTTTGTGCTTGCGGATCGCGTAAACCGAGGGTGAAAAAGCAGCATTGATTTTTAAAACATAATATCACGTTATTGACCGGACGGCTGGCATTGGCTGTCCGGTTCCGATTTTTAAAACGCACTTTTTTAAAAAGTGTTGCAATTCAATGAGGAATATGGTAAAATATAGTAATGATAGAATAGTATAGGTGCGTAAAAATTTTAGTATTAGAAATCAATATCCACAGCGCGGCAAAATTATTTCTGTATAGGCGTTATTCGGAGAGAATTTTAACGAAGCTTTAATAAGCTTTACATCGGGTCAAGCTGTTGATATTAAAAATTAAACCGAAAGGATCGAGTCACTATGGTCAGAAGTATGACAGGCTACGGAAGGTGTGAAATTTCTGTTGACGGAAGAGATATTTCCGTTGAGATCAAGTCGGTCAATCACCGATATTTTGAAACGAGCATAAGAGTAACCCGCGGTTACAGCTTTATTGAGGATAGATTGAAAAAATATCTGCAGACAAAAATAAACCGCGGTAAGGTTGATGTTTTTGTAAGTATCGGCGCTTCCGAGAATGAGGAATCCGATGTCACTGTGAATCACAGTCTTGCGGCAGGATATGTTAACGCGCTTCGTGAAATTGCGGAAAGATACGGACTTCCGGACGATATAACCGCAACAAGCGTCGCAAGATACAGTGATATTTTTTCAGTCCATAAACAGCCCGAAGACGAGGAAGAGATCTGGAATACCGTTCTTCCGGCGGTTGATTCGGCTTTGTCTGATTTTATTTCCATGCGCGAAGCAGAGGGAGAGAGAATGAAAGACGATGTTCTCAACCGTGCCGAAACGATCATAGGAATTGTTTCCGAGATCGAAGAACGTTCTCCTCAAACCGTTATCGAGTATAAAGCGAAGCTGACGGAAAGAATAAACGAACTTCTTGAAAATTCGACTGTCGATGAAGAAAGGATCGCAACGGAAGCTGCGATCTTCGCCGATAAAATTGCCGTTGACGAGGAAACTGTCCGTCTAAGAAGCCATTTTGCTCAGATGAATGAGATAATGTCGAAGGACGGCGCGATAGGAAGGAAGCTGGACTTCATCGTTCAGGAAATGAACCGTGAAGCAAATACCATCGGTTCAAAGGTTACGGACGCTCAACTCGCCCATAAGGTCGTTGACATAAAAGCCGAACTTGAAAAAATCAGAGAGCAAATACAGAATATCGAGTAAAGTTTTTTAATTTTGTAATTCATTGTCAGCAGCTTAACAGTATACTGTCTGCAAAAGCAGGTTTTTTGGGTGACATCGATCAAGCGGAAACATATGCTTGATTTGACAGACTATTATGCTAAAATTGCAGATATTTATTCACTATCCACCACTTAAGAGAACATGAAGTTCGAATGTAGGAGTTCGGGGACGCAGTCCCCGATAGGCGTGGGCGAAGCCAACAGCCTAAAAGCCCCTTTTCCTTGAGGGCAAGGGGGCTGGGGGTATGGGTGACGTCAATGCAGTAAAATAGAACCAACTGTTTAGATCGACAGGAAACATACTTAAGTTGTAGACGGTGGATATAAATAATTAAAATATTTATGACCGGGGGTTCACTATGAAATTGATAAATATAGGCTTCGGAAACCTGATCGCTGCCGAAAGGATCGTTTCGATAGTGAGTCCGGACTCTGCGCCTATCAAAAGAATGGTTCAGGACGCAAGGGACAAAGGACGGCTGATCGACGCTTCATACGGAAGAAAGAGCCGCGCGGTGATTTTTACGGACAGCGATCATATTGTTCTGAGCGCGATTCAGCCCGATACAATCAATTCAAGAATTGCCGAGGAGGAGAATACAGGTGAGTAAAGGAAATATTTACGTGATTTCAGGGCCTTCGGGCGTAGGAAAGGGAACGGTCGTCCGGGAAGTCGTTGACAGCAGCGACACAATAGCCCTCTCTGTTTCCGCAACGACCCGTAAACCGAGAGAAGGCGAGATCGACAAAGTTCATTATTTTTTCCTCAGCGAGGAAGAGTTTGAAAAGATCGCCGATGAAGATGGATTTTTGGAGCATGCCGTTTACTGCGGCAATCATTACGGAACGCCTAAGCAGGCGGTTCTTGATAAGGTTGCCGAGGGGTATGACGTGATTCTTGAGATTGAGGTTCAGGGCGGAGTCCAGATCATGGAAAAGCTTCCCGAAGCAAAAGGAATATTTATCCTTCCGCCGAGCTATAAAGTTCTCGAAAAAAGACTTCGCGGAAGAAAAAGTGAGCCTGACGATGTTGTGAAAAAACGCTTGGAGACGGCTCGCGAGGAAATAAAACAATCTTATCTCTACGACTATTTTGTCGTTAACGCCGAACTGGAACTTGCAGTTGAAAAGGTTCTTGAAATAATCAGGAACAACAGAGAAGATTGATTTTTATAAATTAAACGGGTATTTCTTTGAAATTTGGAAAGAGTATCAATGGACTTTGCGCCCTGAGTTATCAAGGTGTGATCCCTTAACGATATATATCCCGTAAAATTTTTACATAGTTTTTTATTTGATTTTTTGGAATACAGGAGGAATTTATTATGTTTAAACCGTCAATTGACGATATGTTAGCAGGAAAGCAGAGCAGATATTCTCTCGTTATCGGAGTAGCCAAAAGAGCAAGAGAAATTGCCGATGAATATAACGAAAAAGGTGAGATCTGTGACGAGAAGACAGTCCTTCTTGCTGTTGAGGACTTCAAAAGCCATAAATACGAGATCCTTGAGGAGGATATCAACAACTGATGTCCGTTCTTGTCGCGAGGGCAGCTGTCGATAAAACGCTTTACAGCTTCGATTCGCTGTTTGATTATATTGTCCCTGATTATCTTCTCGGAAAGATCGAGAAGGGGAAAAGAGTTCTTGTTCCCTTCGGAAGAGGCAACAAAAAGCGGCAGGCTCTCGTCACCGAGCTTTTGACGGTGAATGAACCGGATCCGAAGCTAAAGAAAATATTCGCGGTTCTTGACGATTATCCGCTTTTGACCGATGAAATGATAAAGCTTGTGCATTCAATGAAGGAACGCTGCTTCTGCACTTACTATGACGCGGTGAGAGCGATGCTTCCTGTCGGGATAAATTACAGAATATCGTCCGTTTATACTTTGTGCAGCGATAATGTTTCCTACGATATCACTCCCGGTCAAAAAGAAGTCCTGTCATATTTTAACGGAAAAACAAAGTCGCTGAAACAGGAAAACCTTTTCAAAAAACTGGGTATTGAATGTGAAAGCGAAGCAGTGGTCGGACTTCTTGACAGAGGAATACTGAAAAAAACAGAAAATGCCATGAGAAGAGCTTCCGACGCAGCCGTTAAAATGCTGAGACTTCTTGATTTCGATGAAGATGAGGTCAGACTCACTTCGCGTCAGCAGGAGGTCTGTGACCTTTTGAAAACGGCAGGAGAGGTTTCCGTGAAAGAGGTCTGCTACTATACGGGCGTTACACAGTCCGTCACGGATACTTTAGTCAGAAAGGGCGTCTGCGAAACTTATGACAAAGAGGTCTTTCGGCTGCCCGAGTCGGCTTATTCGGGCGGATCGGACGTTCTGATCCTCACCGAGGAGCAGAATAAGGCTTACAGCGATCTTCTTAAATTATATCGAAGCGGAAAGCCTAACGCATCTCTTCTTTACGGAGTCACCGGCGCGGGAAAAACTTCGGTTTTTCTTAAACTTATGGAAACGGTTTACAGGCAGGGTAGGGGCGTTATAGTTATGGTTCCGGAAATCGCTTTGACTCCGCAGCTTGTTTCGGTGTTTAAGTCGCGTTTCGGAAACGATGTCGCAGTTTTTCACAGCGCGCTTTCGATGGGTGAAAGACTTGACGAATGGAAAAGGGTGAGAAAGGGTCTTGCGAAAATCGCGGTCGGAACCCGAAGCGCCGTTTTTGCGCCTTTTAAAAATATAGGGCTTATAATAATGGACGAGGAACAGGAATACACCTACAAATCCGAATCCTCGCCCCGCTTTCACGCAAGGGATATAGCAAAGCTTCGCTGCGTTGAGCATAACTCGCTGCTTTTGCTGTCGTCCGCAACTCCTGCGGTTGAAAGCTTTTATTATGCCGAAAAGGGAGTTTATTCGCTCTGCAAGCTCACCAAGCGTTACGGAACGGCAAAGCTCCCCGATGTTGTTGTTGCGGATATGAATGAAGAGAGTCAAAGCGCGAGTGTTCCGAATTTCAGCGATGTTCTGATAAATTCGGTTGCCGAGAATCTCGGAAAAGGAGAGCAGTCGATCCTTCTTCTCAATCGCCGAGGATATAACACCTTTGTGACGTGCAGAACCTGCAAAGAAGCGGTCAGCTGCCCGAATTGCAGTATATCGCTGACTTATCATTCCGCGAACAATCGGCTGATGTGTCATTACTGCGGTTTCTCGATGAAAATAACAGATAAATGTCCGACATGCGGGAGCGAAGAGCTTCGTTATTCCGGCAGCGGAACTCAGAAAGCGGAACAGACTCTTTCATCTATATTTCCTTCGGCGAAAGTTTTAAGACTTGACGCGGATTCTACTCTTGCGAAGCAGTCGCATGAAAAAAAACTTACCGAGTTCAGGAACGGCGTGTATGACATACTTCTCGGAACTCAGATGGTCGCCAAGGGATTGAATTTTCCGAAGGTCACTCTTGTGGGGGTTCTTTCGGCGGATCAGGCGCTTTACAGCGAAGATTTCCGAAGCTATGAGCGTGCGTTTTCTCTTCTGACTCAGGTCGTGGGAAGATCGGGAAGGGGAGATCGCCCCGGACGAGCCGTCATTCAGACTTATACCCCCGAAAACCTCATCATGAGCCTTGCGGCGTCTCAGGATTACGAGGCGTTTTACCGTTCGGAAATAAAGGTCAGGAAAGCTATGCTTTATCCGCCTTTTTGCGATATATGCATGATAGGAGTCATAGGAAAAAAGGAAGAAAAGTGCAGAGAGGGAGCGGCTCGGTTTTCGAAGCATCTCTGTGAGGTCATGAAAGAAAAATACAGCGATCTGCCGATAAGAATATTAGGCCCATCGCCTGCGTCGGTATATCGTATAAACAATAAATACAGATATAAAATAATTTTAAAATTCAGAAACTCAAAACGTTTCAGGAATATGCTTTCGTCGGTTCTCACCGACTTTATGAAAGACAGAAAAAATTCCGATGTTTCGGTTTATGCCGATATAAACCCCGATAACATCTTATAGAGGAGTAATATTATGGGAATGCGTGATATAGTAAAAGAGGGCGACAGGATCCTTACAAAGAAATGCCGTCCTGTGGAAAAATTTGATGAGAAGCTGGCTTCTCTCCTTGACGATATGGCGGAAACTCTTAAAGCTGCCGACGGAGTGGGACTTGCCGCACCTCAGGTTGGTATCCTGAGAAGAGTTTGTATTGTAGACGTAGGCGATAAGGATGGGCTTGTGGAGCTTGTCAATCCCGAGATAATCGCTTCGAGCGGAACTCAGACGGGCGCAGAGGGCTGCCTTTCATGTCCTAACGAATACGGTCTTGTCGAGCGTCCGATGTTCGTGACAGTCAAGGCTTACGACAGAAACGGAAATGAATTTACGATGAAGGGCGAGGGGCTTAAAGCGAGAGCTTTCTGCCACGAGATCGATCATCTCAACGGGATCATTTTTAAGCAGAAGGTTCAGAGAATGCTCAGACCCGATGAGATCAACGGCTGATGACCGGGAGGATTTTTCATGAACATAGTTTTTATGGGAACACCCGACTTTGCAGTTCCTTCGCTGAAAGCGCTTGTTGAAAGTGAAAAGTACAGCGTGAGTGCGGTTTATACACAGCCGGACAAGCCTGTCGGAAGGAAGAGGATACTTACTCCGCCGGAAGTGAAAGTCTGCGCGTCACAATACGGTATTGAGGTGCATCAGCCCGAAACGTTCAAGGATAGCGAGGTTGTGGAAAGGCTGAGGAGCTTCGCACCGGACGTTATAGTTGTTATAGCCTACGGAAAGCTTCTTCCCAAAACGGTTCTTGATATTCCGAAGTACGGCTGCATTAATATCCACGGTTCGCTTCTTCCGAAATTAAGAGGAGCGGCGCCGATCCAGAGAAGCGTAATTGACGGTGAGAAAGAAACAGGCGTTACTTCCATGCTTATGGACGTCGGACTCGACACCGGTGATATGCTTGTGAAAAGATCCGTGAAGATCCTGCCTGATGAGACGGCAGGAGAGCTTTTCGACCGACTTGCGCCTTTGGGGGCTGAGGTTCTTCTTGAAACGCTCGAAAAGATCGAAAACGGAACCTTGGAACGTGAAAAACAGAATGACAGTCTTTCAACCTACGCCTCAATGCTTTCAAAAGAGGAAATTATGATAGATTGGAATTTATCGGCACAGAACGTGCATAATAAGGTGAGAGGCATGAATCCGTGGCCTGTTGCGGCTGCTTTGTTCGGCGGAAAAAAGCTTAAAATATTCAAAACGCGAATTACTTCCCAAGAAGGAAGTCCGTCGGAGGTTCTGTCGGTTTCTCCGCCTGTTGTTGCGTGCGGAGAGAACTCGGTGGAACTTGTTGAGGTTCAGCTTGAGGGAAAAAAAAGAATGAGCGCTGCGGATTTCTTCCGCGGTCAGAGAATAAATGTAGGCGACAGGATCGGCTGATACAATGTAATTACGACTGTTCTGTGTGATAGTTAAGGCAATACCGCACAGAGGCAGTGCCAAATATGCAAGCAGATTTGGTGCTGAGCCGTTAGGCGTACTTTGTGCGGTGTTGCCTTAAATTGCATAGAAGATAAATTGTGAAATGAATGATCTTTAAGGAGAAAAAATGGAAAATCCGAGATATCTTGCTTTCAAAGCGCTGCTGAAAGTTGAGTGTGGGAACGCCTACTCGAATCTTACTCTTGATTCTTTTCTGAAAAATTCCGGTCTTGATTCGAGAGATTCATCGTTTGTTTCCGTGCTTTTTTACGGCGTCCTTGAAAAGAAAATTTCGCTTGATTACATAATCAGAAAATTTTCATCTGTAAGACTTAAAAAAATAGAACCGAAAACCTTGATTATTCTTCGTATGGGAATTTATCAGATGGTATTTATGGATAAGATCCCCGACTCCGCGGCGGTCAACGAATCCGTGAAGATCTGCAAAAAAGAAAAGCTGTATCACTCGAGCGGTTTTGTGAACGGCATTCTTAGAAGTATCTCACGTTCGGAAAACAGATTTCCGCTTCCGAAAAAAAATGATATAAAAAAGTATTTGTCGGTGAAATATTCCTGTCCCGAGGAAATAATTTCGGTTTGGATCGATGATTATTCCGAAACAGTCGCGGAAGATATTTTAAAATGTCTTTCGGGAAGACCTTCCGTTTTCGCAAAAGTGAATACTCTTAAAGTGACAAGAACGGAGCTTATCAAGGAATTGAAAAAGGATAACGTTTCGGCGAAGAAAACGGAGCTTACATCAAGTTCCGTCGAGCTTGAATTTTCGGGTTCTCTGTCAAATCTGAACGCATTCAAAAACGGATACTTCCATATTCAGGACATGTCCTCTCAGATCTGCTGTGAGATCCTTGATCCTCAAAAAGGCGAGATAGTTTCGGACGTCTGTTCCGCGCCGGGTGGAAAAGCTTTTAATATCGCCGAACGAATGAACGGCGAAGGAAAAGTAAACTGCTGCGACATTCACGATCATAAGCTGAAACTTATCGAGAATACGGCGAAACGTCTCGGATTAAAAAATATAAACGTTAAAAAGAGAGACGCACTTAGCGATGAGCCTCTTGAAATTTCTGACAGGATACTCTGTGATGTTCCGTGTTCGGGGCTGGGGATCCTTAAAAGGAAGCCCGAGATACGCTATAAAACGGATATCGGGCTTGATTCGCTTCCCGATATCCAATACAGAATTCTGGAGAACTCGTCGATGTATTTAAAAAGCGGAGGGATCCTTGTTTATTCGACCTGTACTCTTCACCGCGCCGAAAACTCGGACGTGGCGGATAAATTTCTTGAAAATCACGGCGATGAATTTGAGTCAGTGAAGATTGATCTCCCAAACGGAATAAAGCGAACGATCGAAGAACCGGAAAATCAGCTGACGCTGTTTCCGCAGACAAACAGTACCGACGGTTTTTTTATCGCTGTTTTTAAAAAGAGGTGATATCGTGAAGGATATAAAATCATATTCCCTCAGTGAACTTGAAGAGGAATTCAAAAATGAACTGTCGCTTCCTAAATTCCGCGCCGGGCAGGTCTTCAAATGGCTGACTCAGGGCGTGAGTTCATTTGAAGAGATGACGGATATTTCCAAGGAATTACGTAACAATCTTAGTAACAATTATTACATCTCTGTTGCAAACATTGAAAAAAAACTCGTTTCGGTTTATGATAAAACAGTTAAGTATTTATTTAAATTCAATGATGGTGAATTTGTCGAAAGCGTTGTAATGCACTATCATCACGGATATACGATCTGTATTTCGACTCAGGTCGGCTGCCGTATGGGCTGTACTTTCTGCGCTACGGGAAAAAGCGGTTTTTCCCGTCATCTGACTGCGTCGGAGATGCTCTCTCAGATCCAGTCGGCTCAGAAGGATCTGGACATCAGGATCTCAAATATTGTCCTTATGGGAATGGGCGAGCCGCTTGACAATTACGACAATGTTGTGAAATTCCTTAAACTTGTTTCGGCGAACGAGGGTCTGAACATCGGAATGAGACATATTTCCCTTTCAACATGCGGTCTTGTAAACAGGATCTATGACCTTGAAAAGGAAAATTTTCAGCTTACGCTTTCCGTCTCTCTCCATGCGCCGAACAATGAGATACGAAGCCGTACAATGCCTGTAAACAAAAAATACCCGATCGAAGATCTTCTTGAAGCCTGCCGCCACTATGCGAAGGCCACGGGAAGAAGGATATCTTTTGAATATGCGATGATAAGCGGCGTCAACGACTCGGACGAGTGCGCAAGGGAGCTTGCGAAGCGTCTGAAAGGAATTTTGTGTCATGTGAACCTGATCCCTGTCAATTCGGTTGAGGGAACGGGATATATAAAAAGTAAAATCGAAAGGCAGAAAGCCTTTATCAGTATTCTCGGCAGATCCGGGATAACCGCGACCGTCCGCCGAACTCTCGGTTCGGACATTAACGCGTCCTGCGGTCAGCTGAGGAGGAATACACTTTCCGCCATATCATAGGACAAAGGAGGAGTAAATTTGCAGGTATTCTTTAAGACAGACGTAGGTCTGGTCAGAAGCTGTAACCAGGATTCCTGTCGTTACGGAAAGTTTTCGGAAGACTGTGTTTGGTCTGTCGTTTGTGACGGAATGGGCGGAGCGAACGGAGGAAGCGTCGCAAGCTCGGAAGCAGTCGACGCGATAAGCGAAGTTCTCTGCGAACGCTTTGACAAAGAAATGAGCGATGAAGATCTGAGAGAACTCATGGAATCTTCGGTCACTTCCGCAAACGGCAAGGTTTTCGCAATGTCCTGTGAGTATGAAAATCTGAGAGGAATGGGAACCACAGTCGAGCTTGCCGTTGTCAGGTCGAACAGACTCTATGTCGTTCATGCCGGAGACAGCCGGGTTTACCGCATAAGCGGCGAAACGATAAATCAGGTCACTACGGATCATTCTCTTGTTCAGCAGATGGTTGAACGAGGTCAGCTCACTCCGGAAGAAGCGAGGACTCACCCCGGGAAAAACCTGATCACAAGAGCGCTCGGAGTTGAAGAGGAGCTTGAACTTGATTTCATTGAACAGCCCTTTGAGAAAGGCGACGTTCTTTTGATGTGTTCCGACGGACTCAGCAATTATTTTGAGGAAAAAGAAATTTTGGATATTATAATAAAAACACCCCGCGAGGAACTTGCGGAGGAGTTTGTAGAGCTTGCAAAAGAACGGGGCGGCAGTGACAATATCACCGTTGCCATCATCGTTAACGAGTAAATGGGAAAAGGAGAGAATGTTATGGCGGAGGATAAATATGTCGGCAAAAGGCTTGACGGCCGCTATGAGATCGGCGAGGTAATCGGAGAAGGCGGCATGGCTGTTGTTTACAGCGCTTGGGATATAGAAGATCAGATACCCGTTGCAATAAAGATTTTGAGAGACGAGTATCTTGGAAACGATGAATTCATCAGAAGATTCAAGGACGAATCCAAGGCGATTGCGGTTTTGTCCCATAAAAATATCGTCAAGGTTTATGACGTAAGCTTTGGAGACAGAATACAATATATCGTAATGGAATATATTGACGGAATAACTCTCAAAGATTATATTGAAAAGAAAGGCTCGCTGAACTGGAAGGAAACGATCCATTTCGTTCTTCAGATCCTGAAAGCGCTTCAGCACGCTCATGATAAGGGAATAATCCACCGTGACGTCAAGCCTCAGAATATCATGCTTCTTGAGGACGGAACGATCAAGGTTACGGACTTTGGAATCGCCCGTTTTTCTAAAAACACAACAAGATCAATGACGATGACGAACAAGGCTATAGGTTCGGTTCATTACATCTCGCCCGAACAGGCGCGGGGCGAGCCTACCGACGCTAAATCGGATCTTTATTCTCTCGGCGTTATGATGTATGAAATGCTTACGGGAAGGCTTCCGTTTGACGCCGATAATGCGGTGTCCGTTGCGATAATGCAGCTTCAGTCAGACCCTGAGCCGCCGAGAAAGCTTAATCCCGAGATACCTGTCGGACTTGAGGAGATAATTATCAAAACCATGCAGAAAGAGCCTAAAAAGAGGTATCGTTCTGCAGCGGAAATGTACGGCGATCTTATTAAATTCAAAAAGAATCCTTCGATCAAGTTCAGCTTTAACTATGACACTGTTGAGGAAGAACCTGCGAAACCGGTTGTCAGTACTGTCAGAAAGATAGAAGCAGAATCCCCCTACAAAGACGAGGAGGATTGGGAAGACGATATCGACGACGAGGAAAGAAAAACGAACCCGATCGTTCAGATCGTTGTCGGTTCGCTTGTTGCATTCGTTGCGGTAGTTCTTGTTTTCCTTGTGCTTGCCGTTTTCAAAGGATTCAGCAACAACTCAACGACAGACGTTCTTGTTCCGAATCTGATCGGTCTTGACTTTAACGCGGTCAACAAGGATAAAGTCACTTATAATTTTAAATGGGACGTAACGAATATTTACGACGCGGATAAACCGCTTGATGTTATCATCAGTCAGGATCCTCAGCCGAGTGAAAAGAAGATCAAGGAAGGCTCGACGATCCAGATCACGGTCAACTCGGAGGAAACGACGCTTAATCTTCCGAATGTTGACGGACGAACGAAGGACGACGCCGTTCAGAAGATAAAATCCGTTAACCTTGTTCCGGAGGTGCTCATGGTTCTTGACAACCAGACCGCAGAAGGATACGTTAAGCAAACATATCCTCTCGCCGGAAGCAAGATCACTATCGGTTCTTCCGTTAAGATCTACGTCAGCAAAAAAGCAGGCGAAGCAAAAGTTGAAGTTCCGAATCTCGTTGGTCTTACTCTTTCGGAAGCTCAGGCAAAAATCGCCGAAGTCGGACTCAATTACAACGGCTATGAGTATATGGAGAGTACGGTTGCGAAGGATAAGATCTTTGCGCAGAATCCGCTTCGCGGCGCAAAGGTCAGCAAAGGCTCGAATATTTCCGTGATCCTCTCCGAGGGTCCGCCGAGAAATGTTTCGCTTTCGCAGACTGTTGATCTTCCGGAAGATGTTGCTTCATCCGTTAAGTTCGAAGTAATTATCGACGGTGAGGTTGACGCTTCCTACACGAAGTCTATCGTTCCGAAATATGCGCGTCAGTATACGATCTCGATCACAAGAATGAGTACAGTCGGCGCACTCCAGGTCGTTGTTGCGCTTAACGATGAAACGTATCGTGTTTATAATTTTGATTTTGCAAACAATACTGTTACAACGCTGGAATCCTATACCTTCCATCTTGACACGGTCGAGAGTTCAACGGAATCCGATGCTGAGTCCGAAAAGGAGAATGAGAACAACGAAAGCTCCGAATCGACAGTCGAATCCGAAGATGAGGATTATGAAAGCTATTATGAGGACGAACCTTCGGAATCGGAACCGACGGTAGAACCTTCGGAGTCCTACTACGAAGAGCCGGACGATGAATCAGCGGCAGCCGAACCCGAAAATCCGTCACCCGAGCCTCCTTCCGAAGGCGGGGACATCGCATGACATGGGTCAAAACCCTTGACGGCATCATATTAAAATCCATCGGCGGTTTCTATTATGTAGAAACCGCCGAAAGAGTATATGAATGCAAGGCAAGAGGTAATTTCAGAAATAAAGGCTTTAAGCCTGTTGTAGGCGACCGAGTTAAGATCACCGTACCGGAAAGCGGATATTGTGCGATCGAAGAAATTTACGAGCGAAAAAACAGCATTATCCGTCCCCCCCTCGCAAATATAGACACATTGATAATAGTTGCCTCGACCTGCGACCCGAATCCGAATATGCTGATTATTGATAAAATGACTGCGGCTGCAGTGATAAAGGATATTACACCGGTGATAGTGTGGTCTAAGTCGGATCTTCGTTCACCTGAAAAGTTTCGGGAGATCTACGGCCTTTCAGGGATAAAAACCATAGAGTTTTCAATTGAGGATAACCGCGGAATCGAAGAGATCCGAGCGCTTCTTCCTGGAAAAGTTACTGCATTGACAGGAAATTCAGGCGTCGGAAAGTCTTCTCTTCTGAATGCCCTTTTTCCTCATTTGGAACTTGATACGGGGGATATAAGCCGAAAACTCGGAAGAGGCCGTCACACCACGCGTTCGGTTGAGCTTTACAAATTCGGCGGAGGATACATCGCCGACACACCCGGTTTTTCAACCGTAGATCTTCAAAGATATGAAATCATTGAAAAGGACGATCTGAAGTTTGCGTTTCCGGAATTTGAAGAATATCTCGGGAATTGCCGCTTCAATTCGTGCAGTCATATATGTGAAAAGGGCTGTGCGATAGTTGAAGCCGTAGAACAGGGAAAGATCAGCAGGTCGCGCCACGAAAGCTTTGTCGCTATGTATAATGAAGTAAAGGATCTGAAAAAATGGGAGACATAAAAAAACGTTGTGTGATCGTTTCCGGTTCTCCCGAGTATGATATTGATTTCCTTAAAGCAAATTTAAGATCGGATGATTTTGTGATCTGCGCCGACGCAGGCGCTGACAGAATCCTGACGACCGGAAGAATTCCCGACCTTTTAGTCGGAGATTTTGACTCATCGAAAAGCTGCGGGGTTTTTAAAAACGTTGAGACTGTTAAGCTTCCTGTGATGAAAGACGATACCGACACTCAGCATTGCGCCGAGATCGCGGTTGAACGCGGTTATAAAGAGATCCTCCTCCTGTGTGCGACAGGAGGAAGACTCGATCATACGCTCGCTAATCTTTCCGTGCTGTACTACCTGAAAAACAGAAGCTGTAAAGGACGGATAGCCGATCGTTTCAGCGATATCATGCTTCTTGAATCGGGGGAGAATACTCTCGGAAATGTGAAGGGGAAAACAATTTCCGTTATGCCGTTTCTTTCCAAGAAAATCGTATTGTCATATGAGGGAATGCTTTATCCGTTAAAAAATGAAACTGTATTCGCAGAATACCCATACAGCATCAGTAATGTTGCAGAGGAAGATTCCGTCTCGATAACGCTGCATGAGGGAGAAGCTTTGGTCATCATTTCGAATGACGGATGATCTTAGGAACTGTGAAGAAATAACTTGTACATTTATGCTTGCCTAATTTGCCCTGTGTGTCGTTGCAATACCTTGAAATACGTCAGTATTCCTGCGGCATTGCGCCTAACACAGA
>CACYDE010000069.1 GCA_902773045.1 uncultured Ruminococcus sp.
GAGCTTTCACCGGAGATCATCGAAGAGCAGTATTCAACTCTTTCAAGCTCCCTTTTCAGTCTGATACAAAACACAGAAAAGAAAATAAGTGACACATAATACGGGATTATTTCAGAAATTTTGTTCAAATTCCCACAGACTATTAGTTAAGCGACACATAAAAAGTGTCGCTTAACTTTTAATTTAATAGCGGAAAATCACTGAGTAATTTCACCGTTGTCATTGACATCTTCTTCACTTTCATCCGAATCGGAACTCTTCCTGCGGCGGTCACCGTCCGTTCCCTTGACCTCAGCTTCGGAACCTCTGCTGACCTTGATCTCAATCGAAGAGCCATATTCCAGCTTATCACCCGGAACATGCGCATCATAACCGATGACAAGACCCTTCTTTATGGTATCGCTGTATTCGAAAGTCTGAGTGGCAACAAAGCTTTCATCACCGAGAAGCTGAGCCACCTGATCGACTGTTTTTCCCTCTATTTCGGGAAGCTGACGCATCTTCGCACCCTTGCTGACCGTAATGTAAAGAGAGTAACCCTGAACTTCTTCCGTGTATGCCTCGGGGAATTGAGAAGCAATATAGCCCTCGGGAATATCATCGCTGAATTCCTCTTCAACAGCTTTGAGAAGCTGATAATCAACACCCTTTTCAGCCTCTTCAACCGCCGTTTCATATTTCACCGAAACAAGATTCGGCACGGTCACCGTTTCTCCGGTGAATCCATCCGCGTCGGAATCCGATGAAACATTCGAAGGTTCAAAAAGAGAAGCGAAAGGATTTCCCTGTAACCAGTACGTACCTATAATTACAAAAACAACAAGAGAAATTATGCAGGATATAACTCCGTAAATCCTCGTGTGACTTTTCTTCTGCTTTTTTTTCTTTACGGGAACATCATCGTCATCATCGTCAACATCGGGACGAGATATTTCCTCCTGAATAGCCTTCACGGTCGGTGCTGCGGAAAGCTGAGCCTTTAACTCCTCAAAAGTCTGGACACGCTTGTCATGATCGAACTGAAGTCCGCTTGAGAGAGCGGTTCTCACGTGAGGAGGAAGCTTTTTGTTGACATTTGAACTTATGAGAAGCCTGTTGTCTGATTTTCTCTTTTCAACATCATCCGGAACCGAACCTGTCAAAGCATAAAACAACGCCGCAGTAAAACCGTAGATCTCAGTGCTTTCGTCAAGGACAGAATGTTTTTCATACTGTTCCGGCGCGGAGCAGCCCGTAATCAACATCGAACGAAGATCCGTTCCGACCTTTCGCATATCCTGAATTGTAAAATTCTGCAAACGTATTTTTCCGTCCGATGATATCCTGATATTGCTCGGACCGATGCCATAATGCGAAATCCCGTTTTTGTGCATCGTCTGGAGCGTTGAGAGAAGCGGCATAAACAGCGGTCTCGCGTCGTTCCAGTCAAGACGTCCGCCGTGACGCTTCATAAACTCTGTAAACGAGATCAGATCCTCTTTTTCCTCAACGACATACGCTGTGTTGTTCTCACGGAAAATATCACGAACACGACAAACAGCCGAACATTCCTTCAATCTGACAAGAACACGGTTGTACTCAAGAAATTTGCTGAGCAGTCTTTTATATGCCGTCGCTTTTTCGGAATGGATCCTTAACTTATTGTTTTCCTTACTGCGGGCACAAAGACCGTTGGGAAGAAACTCCCTGACTATGACAGGGGTTTCGGTTTTCATATCATAAGCAAGATACTTTGTACTTTCATTGTTGCTTGAAAGCTTCTTTCCGACGAGATATCTGTCCTCCTGCAGGAATGCTCCCAAAGGAAGGAAAGGAAGACTTTGGCGGGAATTCTGATCGAAATCACAATAAGGACACTTTTCATCATCGTCCCCTATCGGCTTCATACAGCCAAAACAAATTTTAGACATCTTATCACTCCATTAAAACTTTATACTTTATAAATAAACTTTAACAATGTAAAATTATAATAAAAAAACCTACAAATCTCCGGCAAACAAAAAACAAAACCGAATGTTTCTTGTTTTAAACCGCTGATACGGCATCATATAAAACACATTAGCTTAATTGATTATATCACATCGGGCATAATAATTACAACATCATACCTGTTAATAAAGATTACAATTTTGTATTTTTTAAGCATTTCATCATTATGCTTATATCATGACCATATCGGGAGGAACAAAAATGAAATTAAAAGCTGCAACCTACAACATCGCCGCTGGACTGAGCGGTGATCTTCCAAGAAGAAAAAACTACTTCAACGCTTTAAATGTCATCGACTCTCTCGGGGCAGATATCATTGCCCTGAATGAAGTCGGAAAAAAACTTCCTCAGTCCATAACAGAATACACAGAATTCATAGCACAGCGATGCGGCTACAAATATTATTCCTTCGGAAATGCCGTGTCATTCGGAAAATACCCTTACGGAAACGCAATTTTAAGCAAATTCCCGATCGTTGATACAAAAATTGTTTCTGTAAAAAAATACATTCACATTTTCCCGGGAATATATGAACCGAGATGTATCCTTTCCTCGGAAATCAATATAAGCTCCAACCTTATTATCAGAATAATAAGCACTCACCTCGGACTTTTTCCCGACGAACAGAGACTCGGACTTTCAAAAGTTACACAGCTCATCACATCTTCAGATCTGCCTACAGTTTTCATGGGAGATCTTAACACGGATAAAAATTCAAAAATTCTGAATCCGGTCAAAGCTGTTTTGAAAGATGCATGCGAAACGCGCGGAGTCACGTTAAACACATATCCTTCAATAATGCCGAGAATAAGACCCGATCATATTTTTGTATCAAAAAACATTTCTGTCGCCGATGTTTTCACTGTCTGCGGCAGAGCCTCGGATCATCTCCCGCTCGCAGCAGAGCTCGAAGTCTTTCCGTCCTCCTCATCAAAGAAACACTGATTAGGGTGTGTTGAAACTTAAAAATCAGTCCGACGTTTTCATAAAATATTTGCACAAATCTCAAAAAATATGTTTACAAATTTACAGCATTATGTTATCATAAAAGTGTAAATTTTACAATCGGCTGATAAATTTTGCCTATAAGGAGGAATATTGAATGTTAAAAAAATGTATTGCCGAATTTCTTGGAACAGCGGTTCTTGTAACTTTCGGCTGCGGTGTTGCGGCAACTAACGGACTCGGAGCAGGCTACGTCGGAATTGCTCTCGCATTCGGTCTTGTTATAGTTGCCATGGCTTATTCGATCGGCAACGTTTCGGGCTGTCACGTAAATCCTGCCGTTTCAACGGCGATGCTTATCGCAAAGAAAATGACCGTGAAAGAATACGTCGGCTACGTTGTCAGTCAGTTCCTGGGAGCTGTCTTCGGCGCATTTATACTTTATATGATGCTTGCGAGAACACCTTATCTCATTAAAAACGGAATGGGAACAAATGGCTACGGAGAACTTTCCGCAACCAACATCACACTTCTGGGAGCGATAATTGCCGAAGTCGTCCTGACATTTGTCTTCGTTTTTGCTATTTGCGGAGTCACGAGCAAAAAAGGATTCGGAAGCCTATCCGGACTTGTGATCGGCTTCTCTTTGACTCTCGTTCATCTTTTGGGTCTTCCCCTGACGGGAACATCAGTAAATCCTGCAAGAAGCTTCGGCGCAGCATTCGTTTCAATGATTTTCGGCTGCAGCAACGGCTCACAAGCTTTCTCTCAGGTTTGGGTCTTCATAATCGCGCCTTTGATCGGAGGAGCGTTTGCTGCGATAGTTTACGGCTGGCTTGACGCTCCGAAGAAAAAAACTTCAAAATAATCCATCTCCTCATAAAAAGGACTGTAAGCATATCTCGTAATAAGCTTACAGTCCTTTTATCATCGTCATATAGCTCGAAGTACGCAAAACCGCCGAACACAATTTGTGGAGGACGCCTTAGGGACAAATTCTGACGCAGGAGATGAAGTCACCCAACTCAAAAAGTAGGTGTGTTTATTTCGTCCAGCGTTGCCGGTTCGTTGAGGATGCCTTAAGGACAAATTCTGACGTAGGAGATGAAGTCACCCAACTCAAAAAGTAGGTGTGTTTATTTCGTCCGGCGTTGCCCGCCGTTGGCAGTTCGTTGACCTCTCCTTAGGGACAAATTTTGACGCAGGCGGTAAAGTCACCTAAACCCCAAAAGTTAGTGTGCGTATTTCGTCTGGCGTTGCCAGTTCGGCGCATAGCGTTCACAAAAAAATTATCAAAACGCTATTCAGAACTTGTATACATTCCCTTATCGGCTCTTTTCGCAAATCTCACGCCAAGAAGAAGCAGGAACAGCAGTCCCCTCACGCAGAGTTCTATACACATGGCTGTCCATACGCCGTAAAGTCCGTAGCTTTTCGACAGAAGTGACGCAAGCGGGATCCTGACCGCCCACATACTCACAAAATTAAGCGTGCTCGGAACAACGGTATCTCCTGCACCACGAAATACGCCGCTCGCAACGATCGACGCACCGTAGAGCGGTTCCGCAAAAGCTTCTATTCTGAGAACGGCAGTTCCCAAAGCACGGATATCCGGATCTTCGGTCAGGATCATTATCATTTGAGGCGCAAAAATGTACATCAGAAATCCGCTTAAAAACATAACTGCCATTCCCGAGTATGTAGTAAGTCTGCCAAGTCTTTTTGTTAGATCGTATCTTTTTGCGCCGATACACTGACCGATAATGGTGGTCGCAGCCGCACCTATTCCGTATCCCGGCATATAACAAATACTTTCCGCTGTGATAGAAAACGAATTCGCCGCGATTTCGGTCGTTCCGAGAGGAGAAACTATTTTTGTGAAAGCAATATATGCCCCGCAGGTTATTATCTGCTCTATTCCTACGGGAACAGCAATTTTAAAAGCGCCTTTAAGTTCGCTTTTATTAAAAACAAATTTTTCCGCTTTCCTCAGCCGCAGGGCTTTCGATCGGAAAAGAAGATAAAAAAGCATTATGAATACCGTGACGAATTCAGCCAATGCCGTTCCAAGCGCAGCTCCGGTTATTCCGAAATTCGCTCCCCAATAAGGAATATCAAAACCGAATGCATGAAATGTGCCCGACGGAAAAATCAATATCGCATTAAAAATAACATCAAGAAAGCACATCACGGTTTCCAATATCCCCGGTATCTTCATATTACCGCTGCACTGGAGCATTCCCGACGCTGCGTAATTCATCGAAACAACAGGCAAAGACAGCGCAAAGACAAGAAAATATAACGACGCACCTCTATGAATTTTCTCATCGCCGCCAAGCAGCGCAGGAAGCTCTCCGCTGAGAAATGCGCCGACAGCCGCAAGAAAAACACCGAAAAGAACAGTAAAACCCAATCCAAGCTTAACGATATTTCTCGCTCCCTTTTCATCATTCGCACCCGTTCTCTTCGCTATCTGAACGGTGAACCCGGTCGACGCAGCCATGCACAATCCGCCAAAAAGCCACGTTGTGGAGGAAACAAGTCCGACGGCTGCGGAATTCTCTTCTCCCAACCGTCCCACCATTGAAGCGTCGATATACTGCATAATGATTACGGATATCTGAGCAAGGATCGTCGGGATACTGAGCTGAACGATCAGTTCTATCTGCTGAAAAAAAGAAAGCTCTTCTCCGCCGCGCATTTTTTTCAGAAGGTTTTTTCTTTTTGCATTTCATATACCTCGTGACATCAGGATCTGCATATTATTTTTATCTTCCCGGGATCTACTCTGTTTTTTTCTATGATGAGACTGTCTATTTTTTCTGCGGTTACAGTTCCGCTTTTGGGGTTGAAAACACTGTTGATCTTTCCGTCGATCTCGGCGTCCACGGAGGAATATTCAAACGCAAGAGTTGTGTTGATAAGTTTGCAGTTTTTCATAGTAAGGTTTTCTATGTAACAAAGCCCCTGCAAGCTTTCGATAGTGCAGTTGACAAATGTAAGATTTTCCGAATTCCAGCCGAGATATTCTCCCGAAACAAAGCTGTCGTATACCTCGATATTTTCACAATTCCAAAAGGCGTCTTTCGTCAGCAGTCTTGAATTTCGGATAACCATATTTTTTACGCCGTCAAAACCATAATTCCCGATAAGATTCAGATTTTCCGTTTTGATATTTTCGCTGCCCATTGCAAA
Source organism: uncultured Ruminococcus sp. (assembly GCA_902773045.1). Classification (GTDB taxonomy): domain Bacteria; phylum Bacillota; class Clostridia; order Oscillospirales; family Acutalibacteraceae; genus RUG592. The sequence goes on from CACYDE010000069.1 coordinate 6,130, forward strand.
GTAATCACCTTTTACGGTGACATTTTTCATTTCAATATTTTTACAGTTCCACATCGTTTCGGAAGCATTGGAAAAGACAACGTCCGACAGCTTCACTCCGTCACATCTTCTGAAATTTTTAGGCGCTTCTATGATCGTATTTTTTACGCTTATATTGTTTGTGTACCATATTCCCGCTCTTCCCGTCTCGAAAATCGAACATTCGGAAAGAGAAATATTCTTTGAATACCAAAGCGGATATTTCCATTTAAACATTGAACCGTAAAGTTCGATATTTTCGGATTCTTTGAGAGGTGACTCTCCATCGTCAAATATGGTGTCGTATATTTTCATATCATTCGCAGCGAACAAAGCTCTTTCTCCTGTTAAAAATTCTCTGTGTATCTCCCTCATATATTAAACCTCCTAAGACCTTTTCGTTACAATAGCCGATAATAAAAAAATCATTTGTTTGCTCGGTTCGAAAGATCGTTAATTTTTCGTCTCTTCTCCGCCGTCCGTCATTTTCTCTGACGAATCGGTACCGGTTCTTTATTGTCTGTAACATGGGGTTAAAACCCTCGCCTTTAGGCGAAACCTTTAGGTCGACCTGCTGAAATTAATGAAATATTGGTAA
>CACYDE010000070.1 GCA_902773045.1 uncultured Ruminococcus sp.
ACCTCTCAACCGGGATCCAGAACATTCAGACCGGAAACGATCAGCTGGTTGTCGGAAGCATGTGCCGTGTTCAGACCTCGTTCAGCTATTATTACAATAAATACGGTATCATGCCTGTAGTCAACCGTTTCCACGGTGCGCTTGCGGCTCTTGTTCCGGTCGATCAGAACAAGGACAGAGCATGGCTTAAGGCTCTTGAAGGAACCGAAGACTACCCCAAGGAATACACGGGAAGCGACGGCGTGAAGTATTACATGCTCAACAAGGAAGGAACCTATAAGGGAGTCTACATAGGCGGATATCTTGCCGATGAAGTCAAGGTGACCGATATAGGCGAATTCGGCTTGGAATACCTCGTTCACTGGTATATGACCGATAATCACAATACATCTTATCCTCATCAGTATTACCGCACCGGAACGATCAATGTTATGACTCTTGTTTCTACCGAAGAAACAGGTTATGTTCCTTTCTCGGAATACAGCGTTTTCGGAATATTCTCGGAGTCGTGGCTCAACGATCACGAACTTCACAGACTCTGGGATTCGACCACACCTCAGTTCAGACGTGTTTCCGTTGAAAAGCGCATAGTAACCGATGAGCATGATGAGGATCAGACTCCTCAGGCGGACGAATTGAAAAAGTTCAGCTATCTCCATGACAGCGAACGCGTGACCTACAGACTCGCGATCAAGTCCGAGGACGTCGAACCTCAGCTTAAGACTCTGACAGGAAAGACAACAGATGGCAGCGGAAACGTTCTGAGGAACATCTACGATCTTCTTCCGAAGAGCACGGAGTCTTTCCAATGGACGAAGGGTGATAAACCCGGTGAAACCGCCAATGTTGTTGATATTCACTATGCTTACGTCGACAAGGACGGAAACGAGCTTGATGAGATAACGCTGGACGGCGAAACTTATCCTATCTTTAAGAACGGCGACAGCTGGGAGATCAAGGATTACGGAGACAAGACTACTCAGTACATCGAGTGGAACGAAGACTTCGAGTGCAATATTTACGACGGAACGTTCTATATTTACGTAACGCTGATAATGCCGAAAGACGTTGACGGCGACGCTGCATGGACTCATTTCATCGAGGATCACGCCGGCACTCAGTACAAGGTCTATAATACGTTCTATGTGGTTTACAGAGCGAAGAATATGACGAGCATAACATATTCGGATACGGTGAATCATGAGTTTGCTTTGAAATCAGAAGCAATGCTGAATAAGGGCGTTGTCGGCTCCGGAAGATATTATAATAGTGGTCGTTATCGTTACACGTATTTTTCTTCGGCGTCGGAAAGCCGTCAGAATTACGTGAATGATGACGGTTATCAAAGACAGGTCGTTTATTATGTGTCGCTTTACAACTCCGGAAGATCGAGAGTTTATGTTGATAATATAGTAGATATTCTTCCCAAAGGATTTACTTATAGTCATGTTGACGTATATACGTACAGTAATTCCACCTACGATGATAATTATTATAGTTCTTCGTATGCGTGCAATAACGGAAACTATTCTTCTATCGCCAAAATCACAGATTCCTCAAGAAACTCGATCTCTTACAAATACGCACACATTAATTCTTCCACGCAGATGCTCAGCGACGGAAGACAGCAGGTGACATTTAGTATTACTAACTCGAATTCAAATATTAACTATGACAGTGACCTGAATAAATGTTACCTCTCTCCTGGCGAAGCTTTTGTTTTCTGCTATTCGGTCTACACAAACAAGGCGGAGAATTCGGAAGACACAGCCGTGAATAACGTTGCAATGAAATATTATGATTACAACGACAACGGAGTAAATCTTTCCGCTCCCAGAACCCATAAGGTGGTTTGCAACGACAACGGAAATACAGGAGCGAAGAACGACGGAGTTCAGGAACTTCTGACGAACGCAGAAGCGGCTGAACGCGGCTTTACGGGTGGAAAAAGCGATTCTCAGTGGCTTGCTTCTTCCGTTTCGATGAAGCGCGGAGGAATTGCGCCGGGTACGGCGAAAGTGGTTGAAAAAGTAACCTCAGTCGGCGATATCCAGACTGATTCAAAGGCTTATTCTTACTTCGCAGATACGATCTACTGGCTCTCGACGTTCAGCAACGACGGTGAGTATCCGATCACCGATTATACGATAACCGATATGCCCGATTATCCGCTTAGATTCAAAGGATCGATAGGAATTGAATGGACGTATTCAAAACTCTACAATTCAAACAGAGGCCGGACGAATCTACTGACGATCCAAAGCTGGGCAGATAATGAAGAAAGCGTTACATTTAGAGGTATCAGCAGCAACAATTACACCGTCGCTGTGGACGGCGATTGGCATCTGATCCGTTATAACGGTCCATCATCATCCACGTCGGATTATCGTGATTATTACGTTAAATTCACAAAGGTGTATCTGAATCCAAATTCATCCGATGAAATGCAAGCTGCGAAATACAACCTTAAGGTCGATTTCAGGTTTGCCGACAGGTGGTGGAGTATTCCGGAACACGGAAATATCAAGCTTTACTGCGTAACGGACGCAGCTCCGGGTACAGGAAGAGCATACGAAAACAAGATGCATTACAATAATGTCTGGCTCACTCCGAATCAGCAGGATTTCGACGAGAGTCTTGTTAAGATCGGAAAAGCGACCAGATACTCGGGAATTGAAGACGATCAGAAGTCTGTTAAAAACAGCGCTGCGATAGCAATAACCTACGGTAATGCAACAACTTCGTATCTTAAAATTACCGCAACCGATAAACCGAGTGTTTCTCTTTCCTCAAATGAATCGGGAAATTACATTGTTCTTCCCAAGGATTCCAAAACGATCACTTACACAATGAGTGTTACGAGCGTTGAGGACAGTATGAAACATCTTGTAATGATCAACAATCTTCCCGAGTTAGGCGATAACGAAACCTTCCGTGAAGATGAAGAAAGAGGAAGTGAATTTAAGGTCAAATTCGTCAACGGTGCGAGCGGACCGAATATCAAGGTCGTTATTACGACCGAAAACGGTAATAATGTTGCGATCCCCGATGATTTGTATACCGTTGATTACTCAACAAAAACAGGAAGGGTAGAGACGGACGATCCTCAACAGGATGGCTTTACAAAAGACGACTGGAACGGAACGAGTCAATGGTCCGAATGGTCGGATGATCCGGAAGTCAATGCTTCCTACCGTTCGATCCGTATAATCTTCAACGATCCGGAAGGCTTGTCACTGCGAAAGAAGGCGGATGTTTCGGTTTCGTTTGACGCTGAGATCGAATTGGATGAGAACGGAGACCTTCCTCCCGAGAACACATTTGCATGGGATACATTCGGATATCGAGTCCTTGCTACGCATTCCCAGATGTCACAGGATGCGACTCCTATGCCTATGGGCGTTGGTGTTCCGACGATCCCGTCGCTTCAGAAACTTCTCATTGACGCAAACGGCGATGAGTATGCTGCTGAAGAAGATCTGACTTTTGATTTCATTGTTTATCGCGGAAATCAGATCAGTTCGCTGAATTCGCTTACACCATCTTCAGATCTTGCGACTGTTGATACTACGCTCAAAAACAACAGCAGAGAATATACATATTGTTCCTTGACAGTTCCGGCAGGTGAAACAAAATCTGCGGTAGTCAAGCTGCCGGAGGAGCAGTATACGTATTCCACCGCCGAAGAAAAATTTGTTCCGACAGAGAATGATATCGCTTGGGACAATAACGCTTCTTACACCATTCTTGAACTTCCGATAAAGTATGATGATTATGATTACGGTTATATCGACGGTTCGACAACAGTGATGAGAACGAAAACAGTCACATATCATAATGACTTTTTCCAGACCTTTGGAATTTCCAACAGGTTTAAAACGTGGGATCTGATCCTACAGAAAATTGACGAACAGGAACACGCCGTCGCGGACGCTTATTTCGGAATGTACAGCTCTTCTGAAGAGGAGAAGATCTCGTCCGAAGATCTAACGGATCTTCTCACGAACACATTTGAAGGAAAGCTTACGAGAAGTGTTCCGATGACGGTTGAATCAAACGGCAGGACGTTCTACCTCCATGATGTGGTTAAAACCAAATCAGACGGTACTTATGAATGGATCATGCTTGAAATGAACGATTACGTTCTGAAAGAGCTTCAGTCACCCTCGCCTTACAGAATCAACCCGGATCTTTATGAAGTACAATGCAGTGCATTCCAAACGATAACTGTAAAAGTAGAAAACTCAAAATCCAAGGGTTATGAATTGCCCGAAACAGGCGGTTCTGTACTGTATGTTTATATTTTGGGCGGACTTGTTACAATTACTACGTTTACCGTGCTTTGCATGAAGCTAAGACGCAGGCAAGAGACTTGATCTCTTGTCCTGCGGGACAAAAATACTAACAGAAAGGAATAAATTCTTATGAAGAACATTAAAAAAAATTTTTCAATGTTATTGGTTGTTGTAATGATTCTTAGCATGTCAATTATTGCAAATGCAGATACTCCAAAGGGATCCATAACGGTTGATGATGGCAACGCTCAGGGTACATATAACGGTTATCTGCTTATCAATTCAACAAACTATGACACTAACAAGAACAGGTTTGCTTATACGATCAATGAGAAGTATGTACATATTTTGTATGCTGCAGCTTACGACAAAGAGGTCACCGACCCTGAAACCACCACAAATAAGCATACGAAGGTAATGGAATACCTTGACGCGGAAGATTTTAACGATGCAATGATGAGAGTGTTCGCCGATAAGGTTTACCGCTTGATCCAGGCGGCAAATGAGGCAGCTCCGAATTCTATCACACCCGATGAAACTTTCGTTGGAGGAACAAAGAAAACTGTTACTCAAGGTTATTGGCTGGTTGTTGATTCGACCGATTATGATTCCAAAGAAGAAAGTGTAAATTCTCTTGCAATGGTCGATACATCGGGTTTGAAAGATCTTGTTTTCAAGGTTAAGAAAACTCTTCCGACAGTTGAAAAGAAGGTTTCCGAAACAGACGATACCGCAACTGCGGTATGGCAGGACGCAGCAGACTGCGATATAGGTGATACGGTATTCTTCAAGGTTGAAGGAACATTGTCACAGTCAATGTCAAGTTATCTTGAGTATTTTTACGCTTTCCACGATACTATGGAAAATCTGACATATAAAAACGGTTCGGCTGTCGTTACAGTTGACGACGTTGATGTAACAGACAAGTTTACTGTTGCGTGGAACCCCGATACCAAAAAGCTTGACGTTTCGATCAATGACCTTCTCTCAATGAAAGACGCCAACGATCAGCCGATAGCTGTTACCGATGATTCAAAGGTTGTTCTTACTTATTCGGCTTCCTTGGACGAGACTGCTGTTTGTGACAACGAAGGAAACGCTAATGTTGTAACCGTTGAGTATTCCAATAACCCGTATAATACCGAATCAACAGGTAATACAACAGCAGACGAAGTTGTTGTATTTACGTATAAACTCGTTGTATACAAGGTTTACGACTATGATGCCGAGTTTGAGGAAACACCTGATGATATGAGCGAATACCCCAACGGTGTTCCGCTCAAAGGCGCAGGATTTACTCTTTATCAGCTGAATGAGGACGGCGTGTATGTTTTGATCGAAACGATCAATCAGCCGGACGGTTCGGAATTTATCTTCTATGGTCTTGACGCAGGAACATATAAGCTCGTTGAAACAACGGTTCCCGACGGATTTAACAAGGCTGACGATCTTGAATTCGTGATCGCTGCGGAGTATGATACAGACGCTAAGGATCCTAAGCTTACTGTTCTCACTGTCAATGACCTGAGCGGTGCAACGATCACTGTTTCAGTAGACAATCCGGTCGGTTCGTTCAGTTCGAATGTTGAAAATGCTTCTGTTACAACGTACATTAAGAACACTTCCGGAAGCAAGATGCCTTCAACAGGCGGCGTAGGAACGATGCTGCTTTATACATTTGGCGGAATTATTTTTGCAGGTTCTTTGGTTCTTCTCGTGATTAAGCTTAGAACGAGAAATGAGAAAGAAGCAAAGTAATGTTTAAAGTAATGTTTTAGGTTTAGTTATGCTGTTGTTCGGGGAGATCTTCTCCTCGAACAACAGCAGCAAGGAGAGTTCTGTGTTTTATGAAGAATAAAAATTACTTATCAATTATAGTTTTGATTGTTGGTATGCTCATAGGATTGTCCTTGCTGCTGTATCCTACGGTGAGTAATCGGTGGAATGAAGCTCACCAATCCCGGGCGATCGCTACTTATATTGAGGAAGTAGCTAATCTTGACAACGACCGATATACAAAAATACTTGAAGACGCCCGGACGTACAACAGAAACCTTGCAGCAAGTCCGCTTCCGTTTTCACTCGATGATTTGCAGAAGGATGAATATAACAGTATGCTGAGTTTCGGAAAAACTGTAAATATGGGAATAATGGGTTATGTGGATATTCCAAAGATCAGCTGTCATTTGCCTATATACCATGGAACCGACAGCGGTGTAATGCAGGTAGGTATAGGTCACCTTGAATGGACGAGTCTTCCTGTCGGAGGTGAAAGTTCTCACTGTGTTCTTTCGGGTCACAGAGGACTTCCCAGCGCGAAGCTTTTTACAAATCTGGATAAGCTGACGGAGGGTGATACTTTTACTTTGAATGTACTTGATGAAACTCTCGAATATGAAGTGGACAGGATATTGATCGTAGAACCTGATGAAACCGAACCTCTCACGATCGAGAAGGGGAAGGATTACTGCACGCTCATGACCTGCACACCGTATGGCGTCAATACCCATAGGCTTCTCGTCAGAGGAGTCAGAGTCGGTGAGGACAGCAGCTACAGGATCGCTTCCGACGCTATTCAGGTCGAGTCAATGCTGATCTCGGCGATCGTTGCGATTCCGCTGTTTCTGCTTCTCACGCTGATCGTTGTTATTAAGGACAGAAATAATAGATTGAGAGTCAAAGCATGGAGGGATCTAAAATGAGAAAAACAAAAAGATTAATTGCTTGCTTACTGTTGATGGTTGTATGTATATCTTTCTCGATGCAAAGTATTCATGCAAACGCAGAAGTGGATGACGCTTCGGTGAATCTGAAAATTATTTATAAATACGATCAGACGGCGATCAGTGGAGCGGAATTTGATATATACCGTGTTGCGGATATAGATCAAGGCTGTAATTTCACTCTTGTTGATGAATTCAAAAACTATCCCGTGGACGTTAATCTCAGCAGTTCCGACTATTCGGCTCTTGCGAAAACATTGTACGGATATGTATTGCTGGATGATCTTGATCCAACCGATTCCGGAAAAACAAATTCCGACGGCGTGGTGAAGTTTTCGACTTTTCTTCATCCTCTCAAGCAGGGCTTATATTTGGTGGTTCCTCACAGACTTGTGACGGCGGATTATATTTATTCCGCAGAACCTTATATGGTTTCTCTGCCTAATTTTAACAGCGAAACAAATGAATTTGAATATTCCGTAGTTTCCCTTCCGAAATGTAAAAGAACGGTCATAGTTCACGAATCGGACACCGATTCGTCGGAAAATGATACGGAATCCGAAAACAGCGAAACTCCGTCAACAAACTCGGACAACACTCCGAGCGATACATCGGGATCACATACTATTGTCACAGATACCGATACTGTTTATGGCGACAGCGAGGAAACTGTCACAACAGATACAACGGAGACTAACACCGATAAGATCACAACCGATACAACGGATACAAACACCGAAAAAATCACAACGGATACAAACACCGACAAGATCACAACGGATACAACGGATACAAACACCGACAAGATCACAACGGATACAAACACCGACAAGATCACAACAGATACAACGGATACAAATACCGACAAGATCACAACAGATACAACCGATACAACGGATACAAATACCGATAAGATCACTACGGATACGACGGATACCGAAACCGATACGATCGACACAAATTCGGACGTTTCAGAAAGTGACAGCGATTCTTCGGACAGCGAGACAACAATGACGGATACCGATGGAAGCATAAAGGATGAATTTATTTCCATAAGTGTTTTGAAACAATGGGACGATGAGGGTTACGAAGATAAAAGAGCAGAGTCCGTTGAGGTATACTTGCTTAAAGACGGCGAAGTGTATGATACGGTAATACTCTCAGAGGAAAATAATTGGTATTATAAGTGGGAAAATCTTGATAAGTACAGTGAATGGCTTGTTGTTGAAAAACCTGTAGACGGATATACGGTTCTCGTACACGATAAAGATACGGCATTTGTTATTGTCAACACATATTCGGACAAGACCGTGAAAGAGACAGATGTCGACACTAACAGCGATAACAGCGATACACCGAACAAATCTTCCGACAGTGACAGTTCGAAGCCGTCACTTCCTCAGACAGGAACTCTGTGGTGGTGTGTTCCGATCTTGCTTGCACTTGGATTTGTTTTGTATCTTGTGGGTCATTCGCTTCGCAGGGAAGATTATGAAAAGTAAATTTTTTAATTTCATTTCAAGTATTTTGATGACAATGGGAGTGCTGTTGATATTTTCAGCACTCGCATTGTCTGTTTTCAATATTTACGATGAGCGAAGGGCTTCCGAATCTATCATTGAACTTCGTGATGAGCTGCTGCCGCAGATTCCGAATTACTCGAAAACAATTGTTATTCCAAACCCTGAGAATCAAAAAAATAACGAAAAAAAAGATAACGATAAAGAAGATAACGATAAAGAAGATAATGATCTGCATGATCTCGATCCGGAAGCGCCTCTTCCGAAGGTCGAACTGAATTATTTCGATTGTATAGGTATTATCAGGATACCGGCATTTTCATCGGAACTCCCTGTGATATCGGATTGGAGCTATTATAATCTTAACTTTGCTCCGTGTCGTTTCGGAGGTTCGCCGTATTCCGGGAATTTTATTATCTGCGCTCACAATTACAGCGATCATTTCGGACATATACAAGAGCTTTCGGAAGGAGACGATATAATTTTTACCGATGTTGAAGGGAATAATTTTTTTTATAAGGTAGATTATGTCGATATTCTTCAGCCAACGGAAATTGAAGAGATGACTTCGGAGGATTATGACCTGACTCTTTTTACCTGTACTTTCACCGGTCAGGCAAGGGTTACGGTGAGGTGCAGCAGAATATGATTTTATTATTGCCTAAACTTACAACATATTAAAAACGAATCTATCTTAATAAATTCACTGTTTATAACTCTAAATATACAGTTTGAATAGCGATATAAAGAAGTATCCGCAGTATTCTTTATTGTCATAATTTCGAGGGGCTGTGAAAAAAAGCCCTTAAAACAAAGACACATAACCGAAATGATAGACGGTTATGTGTCAATTGTAGTATAATAAATTTGA
>CACYDE010000071.1 GCA_902773045.1 uncultured Ruminococcus sp.
CAATGGGCGTATTTCAAGGACGATGACACAGCCATGCGTGCGCCTGCGCGCCGAACTTGTCTGGATATTTGTTTGGTTTGCTATAAAACAGCGCATGCCGCAAGAAAGGAATGATGAAGGTGTCTTTCCCCAAGGAACAGATAAGAAATTTCAGTATTATAGCTCATATAGATCACGGTAAGAGTACGCTTGCCGACAGAATTCTTGAACAAACAAAGTCGATTGCCCTTCGCGACATGGAGGATCAGCTTCTTGATAATATGGAACTTGAACGTGAAAGAGGAATTACGATCAAGGCTCATGCAGTTACGCTGAATTATATGGCAGATGACGGAAAAGAATACGTTTTTAATCTTATAGATACCCCCGGTCATGTTGACTTCAATTACGAGGTTTCCCGTTCGCTTGCTGCGTGTGAGGGCGCAGTTCTTGTTGTGGACGCATCACAGGGAATCGAAGCTCAGACTCTTGCGAATACATATCTTGCTGTTGACGGAGGACTCGAAATTGTTCCCGTCATCAATAAGATTGATCTTCCGAGCGCCGACCCGCAGAGAGTTATTTCCGAAATTGAGGACGTTATCGGGATACCTGCCGAAGACGCGCCGCAGATATCCGCAAAAGTAGGAATAAATATCCATGACGTTATGGAAAAGATCGTTTCGTCTATTCCGTCTCCCGAAGCCGATGAGGAAAAGCCGCTTAAGGCTCTTATCTTCGATTCTTATTATGACAGCTATAAAGGAGTTATAATTTACGTCAGACTGATGGACGGTCAGGTCCATGTCGGAGACGAGATCGAACTGATGGCGAACGGAAGTAAATTTACGGTCGTTGAATGCGGATATCTCCGCGCGACTTCTCTTGACCCGGTGGGATCGATCTACGCAGGCGAAGTCGGATATATCGCCGCTTCCATCAAGCAGGTTCGTGACGCTCAGGTCGGTGATACGGTAACATTGAGCCGAAATCGCGCCGATGAAGCGCTGCCGGGCTACAGACCGGCTCAGCCGATGGTTTACTGCGGAATTTATCCTGCGGACGGAGCAAGATATTCCGATCTCCGCGATGCACTCGACAAATTACAGCTCAACGACGCGTCGCTGTCTTTTGAACCCGAAACATCAATAGCATTGGGATTTGGATTCAGATGCGGATTCCTCGGACTTCTTCACATGGAAATTATTCAGGAGCGTTTGGAGCGGGAATATAATCTTGACCTTGTTACGACTGCGCCGTCTGTAATATACAAGATCACCAAAACCGACGGAACGGTCGTAATGATCGACAACCCGACAAATTACCCCGACCCGGGTGTGATAGCAAAATCGGAAGAACCTATGACCAACGCCCACATTTACTCACCGAGCGAATATGTTGGAAATATCATGGAGCTGTGTCAGGACAGACGAGGCATTTTCAAGGACATGACGTACATAGATTCCGACAGAGTCGATATTCACTATGAGCTTCCGCTGGCGGAAATTATCTATGATTTCTTTGATACGTTAAAATCCAAGACGAGAGGCTACGCTTCGTTTGACTACGAATTGAAAGGCTATGCGGAAAGTAAACTTGTCAAGCTGGATATTATGCTTAACGGCGATGTTGTTGACGCGCTTTCGTTCATTATTCATGCCGATAAGGCATATCCCAGAGCCAGAAAAATGGCGGAAAAGCTGAAAGAAAAGATTCCGCGTCAGTTGTTCGAGGTTCCGATACAGGCTTGTATCGGCGGAAAGATAATTGCACGCGAAACCGTTAAAGCGCTTCGAAAGGATGTTCTGGCGAAGTGTTACGGCGGCGATATTACGCGAAAGAAAAAGCTTCTCGAAAAGCAGAAGGAAGGAAAGAAAAGAATGCGTCAGCTCGGTTCGGTCGAGGTTCCGCAGGAAGCTTTCATGGCTGTTCTCAAGCTTGATACCGATTAACGGTCATATATTTATAGGTGTGAAAGCCGCCAAGAAATTCTTGACGGCTTTTGCGATATTTTGATAAAATATTTTTAATTTATATTGTAGTAAACCGATGAAAATGGTATAATTAAAATGTATATTAACGGAGAATATGCTCTCCGTGCTGTATTGCTTTAACTTTGCATTTGTAACAAAGGAGAATTGATTCATTATGAATATCCCCGAACTTCAACAGGAAATTTTAAGACTTAAAAAGGAAAACGATGTCTGTATATTAGCTCACAGCTATCAGACGAGGGAAATCACCGAAATAGCCGATTTTACAGGAGATTCGTTTCAGCTGAGCGTTAAGGCTTCTCAGGTTCCCCAGAAAACGGTTATCATGTGCGGCGTACGTTTTATGGCTGAAACAGTGAAGCTTCTTTCACCGGAAAAGACGGTTTATCTTTCCAATCCGATCGCAGGCTGCCCGATGGCGGAACAGATGGATAAAGAAATGATATCAGCCGTTAAAGAGAAATATCCCGATTATACGGTCGTTGCGTATATAAACACGACAACAGACCTGAAAACGATATGTGACGTTTGCGTTACGTCTTCGTCTGCCGTTAAAATCGTAAAGAACATTGAGAATAAAAATATTCTTTTCATTCCCGACTGTAACCTCGGTCATTTTGTAGCCGAGCAGGTTCCGGAGAAGAATATAAAACTGCTCAACGGAGGCTGTCCGATTCACGCAAGAGTTACTCCCGCCGAAGCAAAACAGGCGAAAGAGCTTCACCCGAACGCGCTTATGCTTGTCCATCCCGAATGTGTTCCCGGAGTTGTTGAATATGCAGACTATGTCGGCTCAACCTCAGGCATCATGAATTATGCCAAGCAGTCCGATGCAAAGGAGTTTATTATCGGAACGGAAATATCTATTGCAACTCATCTGGCTTATGAATGTCCCGGAAAGAAATTTTATCCTCTGTCAAAGAACCTTATCTGTCCGAATATGAAATCAACGACTCTCGTTGATGTTTATAATATTCTCGTAGGAGACGGCGGCGAGGAGATCGTTCTTGATGACGAGACGAGAGAAAAAGCAAAGGTCTGTATCGACCGAATGATAGAGCTGGGCTGATATGAACAGGAAAGCATTGATCGCGATGAGCGGAGGAGTCGATTCGAGCGTTGCCGCATTTCTGACGAAAGAAAAAGGCTTTGAATGTATGGGCGTCACGATGAAGCTTTTTCACAACGATGAGGTCGATATAAGGGAAAATACATGCTGTTCGCTCGAAGATGTTGAGGACGCGCGAAGCGTCGCTTACAGACTTGGAATGCCGTACTATGTCTTTAATTTTTCGGACAGGTTCAAAGAAGACGTCATAGATAAGTTTGTTGAATCTTATGAAAACGGCAGGACGCCCAATCCGTGCATTGACTGTAATCGGTATCTCAAATTCGATAAGCTGTTCTCAAGAGCGAAAGAACTGGGTTACGATTATGTTGTAACGGGACACTACGCAAGGATAGCGTTTGATGAGAAGACGGGAAGATATCTTCTCAAAAAAGCTGTTGATCTCAACAAGGATCAGAGTTATGTCCTTTACTCAATGACTCAGGAGCAGCTTGCTCATGTGATGTTTCCGCTCGGAGAAATGAGCAAACCCGAAGCGAGAAAAATTGCGGAGGAAAACGGTTTTGTCAATGCAAAAAAGCATGACAGTCAGGATATCTGCTTTGTGGTCAACGGAAAGTATTCCGATTTCATAGAAAACTACACCGGAAAGACATTCCCGGTGGGAGATTTCGTTGATAAAAACGGTAATTTCATGGGAAGGCATAAGGGTATCATCAGATATACCGTAGGGCAGAGAAAGGGGCTTGGTCTTGCGCTCGATCACCCCATGTATGTTGTTGAGGTGAATCCAAAGGATAATGTTGTTGTTCTCGGCGAAAACGAAGATCTTTTTTCGACATCGGTTACGGCGAAGAGGATAAATCTTGTCTCTGTTGACCGGCTTTATGAACCCGTGAGAGTCAAAGCAAAAGTCCGGTATCGTCAGGCGGAGCAGTGGGCGACGGCTGTTCAGACGGATGAGGATACGTTAAAGATCGAGTTCGACGAACCGCAGCGAGCCATCACAAAAGGACAGGCGGTCGTGATGTACGATGGAGATATCGTTGTAGGCGGCGGAACTATAGTGTGACTTGGGAGAGATTTGTTTCGACGATTTTTGTAATCTACCCCGGCAAAGGGCGGAAAGACGACGGAACCCGAAGATTTTCCCAAAAGCTCGCGTAGAACTGTAAGGAACTGTTTATAAATAACTTTTCATTTCTGCTTGTCTAATTTGCCCTGAACTGCGTTAAATTTTCTTGAAATACGTTAGTA
>CACYDE010000072.1 GCA_902773045.1 uncultured Ruminococcus sp.
AAAATCAACCGTTACAGTTACATCTTTATTAGTCCATGCAGCATTATTATCATTGCTGTATGTAAAATCAGGTGTCTCGGGAGATCCCTTGTCGATGTTTATTATCGGAGTTTTATTTTTTGACTCATCAACGGAATTTCCTGCGTTATCATTTGCGCTCACCGTGTAAACACCGTATTTTGAAGCTGTGAAAGTGAAACTATTTTTACCTTTATTATCAATGGCAACTTCATTGTTTTTGCTGTCAAAGACTTTCACCGAATTGTTATCTATACCCGACATGCTATTTTCATTTTCAAATGTAACAGTTACGGTGACATCTTCGTTAGTCCATTTGTTGCCGTTTGCTATTTCAAACTTTGGAACAGGCGCTTCTGTATCTATCTTGACCGTCTCGGTTTCTATCGCTTCGGTCATAACGTTTCCTAATTTATCTGTTGCTGTAATCTTATAAGCACCATATTTGGAAACCGTAATTTTAAACTCACTATCATTATCATTGTTCTTTTGAATATTGTCGGAATTCAACGCCGTATTTTTGGAATCAACAACTTTGAGCGAGTCCACCCCGACATCATCATTGAACTTGGCAGTGATTGTTACGTTTTCGTTTGTCCACGACGAATTATTGTCATTACTGTAAGATAAAACGCCATCAAGAGTAGGCGCACTCTTATCAACTTTAAAAGTATATGAAGCAGAGGAACCTGTATTTCCCAAAATATTCACTGCACTGACGACAAGCGAGTACTCGCCGCTTTCAAGACCGGCGCAGTTAACCGTAAATGTAATATTATCGTTTTCGGAATTTGTAACGTTAACATCACCGACTATACCGTTTAACTGAACGTCTTTACCGTTTTTCTTTAAAGAGACAGTTACCGAATCCGCATTGCCGCTTTCCACACCGAAAACTCCGTTTGCTTCATCTGCAGGAACAGTCTGCGCTGTTACCGTAAGGACACCATTATAATAATCTCCGGATTGTTGTCCGACAATATTCTTGATTTTAACTTCGGGGGCAACAGTCGAAACGATAACGTTAGACAAATTCTCCGAAAGCAGCTCGTTTGTTCCGCTTCCTGCGTAAAGTTTAACTCCGGAAGTTTCTGGAATTTTTTTATCAAAGGCAGCATCTCCGTTAGCCTTATCATAAACTACGATCTCGAAACTTTCATAAAATTTTTTATCATCTAACACAGGAACAGTGAAAGATCGGCTGTAGGTATTCCCGTTAACCTTCTCGCCCAAATCCGTCAAATCAATGTAAGTCTCATCATCTTTTTTCTTTGACTTTAAAACAATCTTCGTAACAGGCGAGGTGTTCTCCGACTTGTTAACTTTTACAGTTGCTGTAAGGGATTGATTATTATAAACAGTACTGTTTTCGTATATATTACCGTTTTCAAAAGTCACCGATATATCTTCGGCTGCAATTTCTTTTTTGTCGATCAGAAATGCTTTTTCGATTACATATTTTTCGCTCTCATTGCCTGCATTATCGACTGCAACAAGAGAAAGTGTACTTGCCGCAGCATAGTTTTCAACTGTCAGCGAGAACGAAGAATCACTTGAAACATTCGAAACAGCCAAAGGTTCATCTTTACCATTTTTATACAGCTTGACCGAAGAGACACCCGACTGAGTATCTGTAGCCTTACCTTTAATAGTGATATCGGAATTTGTCCACTTGTCTATATCCCATCCGGATTTTATATTAGAATAGGAGATCGAGGATTCGTCAATCGCGGGAGGATTTTTTTCAAATTTAATCTCCTGTGTTTCACCGTTGGTCAACTTATTTCCGGCATTATCTTCGGCGGAAACTTTATACTTTCCATTCTGATCAGCCAGGAAAGTAAAGACGTTATCGCTGGCTCCGGCGGTTATTTTAAACGACGAATTATCGGGTGCAGTAACAGTAACTTTATCCTTATCGACTCCGGACTTTTCGTTTTCATTTTCAAATGAAACTGTTACGGTAACAGCTTCGTTTTTCCAATCTGCGTTTTCGTTATTGCTGTATGAGAAAGACGGATCGGGAGCGACTTTATCGATCAAAACCTCATCCGTTGTAAAAAACTCATTTTCTTTGGTTTTATTTCCCAACACGTCTTCGGCGCTGATCTTATAACTTCCATATTCCGAAGCTGCGAACGAGAAAACGTTATCTTTTCCCTCAACAGCAGCCGCTGTTGACTCGGAACCCAACGGAAATTTTACATTAACGGTGTTAACTTTTACATCATCTTTAAAAGTTAAAGTAACCGTAACATTATCATTTGTCCACTGCTGAACCTTCTTCGTTTCACCGTCAACTTCAATTTCTGCTTCATTGCTGTAAGAAGCACTTTTCACCTCCGGTGCGGAACTGTCCACTTTAAATGTAATGGGAGAGGATTCGCCTTGATTTCCCAAAATATTTGTCGCATTGACAACAAGTGAGTACTCGCCGCTTTCAAGACCGATGCAGTCAACCGTAAATGTAATATTATCGTTTTCGGAATTTGTAACGTTAACATCACCGACTATACCGTTTAACTGAACGTCTTCACCGTTTTTCTTTAAAGAGACAGTTACCGAATCCGCATTGCCGCTTTCCACACCGAAAACAGTATTTGTCTCATTTTCGGGAGTCGCAGTAGCCTTTACGGTTATCTTGCCTCCATAGTAATCCCCCGATTTGGGGCTGCTCTCGGTTATAGATACATCTTTAACCTCGGGACCCATGGAAGAAACAATAACGTCCGAAAAAGAAGTCAATAACTCCACTGCATCACCGGCAACAGCATAATTGAATCCTGTATCCGTCTCAAGCTCGGTTCCGACCTCGTTGGAAATTACTATCTTAAATTGATCGTAAACATTATTATCGTCACGAAGAGGAATCGTGAACGATTTTACATAAGTATTAGTTTCGCTGTCAAATGTGATTTCAGTATCAGGTGGTAAGTCAAGTTTGGTAAACTCCGAAGAATCAGACGTTTGTGCAAAAAGCTTGATTCCTGTGATCGGAGATGAATTCTCGGGATTGACAACCTTAACGTTAGCAGTAAGATTTTTCTTATCGTAAACATGACTATTGTTATAAACATTACCGTTTTCAAAAACAACGGTTACAGTGTTTGCTTCAATATCATGCTTATCAATATTTAGCTGTTTGATATAAATTTTTTCGCTCTCATTGCCTGCTTTATCTGTGGCAACAAGATAAAAACTGTTTTCCTTCACATACTTATCGAAAGAAACAGAATATGTTCCGTCTCCATTTTTTTCAAGTGCTTTTTTATTTATCGGATCGGAAATTTCACAAAGTTCAACCTTATCAATTCCCGAAGGTTCCTGCTCGGGATCACCGATCTTTGTATCCTCAGCCTTGAATTTTACTTCGATATCTTCTTTCGTCCACTCATTGTTCCATTCAACATCGGAGGCATAGTATTTTACTTCGCTGATCGTTGGAGCGACATTATCAACTTTTACTGTAAACTTAGTTTCGTTGTTTTCCAAATTCAAAGCGTCAGCTGCCTTGATAGTATATTCGTGTTCGCCTAATGTTTCAGCCGTAAATTTATAATTTCCGTCTCCGTCCGGAGAAACCACTGTGTCATCAACAGAAACCTTTGCCACTCCGGCAAACTTATCCGTTACATTAAACGTGACCTCAGCCTTGTTGACCCAACCGGAGGGAACGGAATCTTCGCCGTTATATTGCTTATTGCTTATTTCCGGTTTCTCTGTGTCAACGGCAAACTCGCATTCTGCAGCCGGTGATACATTTCCATCTGCATAAACAGCCATATAATATTTTGTATTATACGTGACAGACAAATTATCCTTTTTGACCGTTACTGTTTTAGCGGAGGAATTGAAATCAGCCGTAACTTCAGCCGCTGTTTCACTCGATGTTCCGTACTTCACAACAACACTTTCCGCATTAATATTGTTGAAAACGACATCTTCAAGCGCTTTTACAGCAATAACGCCGCCGTTTAGCACAGAATTCGACTCGCCGCCGATGCTGACGGACACACTTTCACCCTCCGATGATTTTTCGGGAACAGTCGCCGCAAGGCTGTTCACCGGCAATCCGCTGAGCATAAGCATAACCGAAAGTATAACCGCTAAGAAACGTGCTGATCTTGTGTTAGTTTTTGCTTCCATGACTGCCACTCTCCTTCTCAATTTTCTTTTCCTTTGAATTCTTATTTTTCGAATTTTTTTCTTTTGAATTCTTATCTTCGCTCTTTTTCCGATTCTCATCGGATCCGGAATCTTTATTTCCGCCGTCATCGGCAGAGTTTATATAAGCATAATTTACACCGTTTAAAATACAGTGCATATGGAATGAAAAGATAAACATGGATATAAATAAAACGAGAACTCCGTTATCCATTTTTAAAACTAACCCACATATCAATATAAGCACAAATGACGCTGCCATTGCTATATCAAATATTTGGGCATATTTATTTGAAAAGAAACTTATCAAACCTAAACGTTTCTTGATATTTTCACCGTCAGATTCTTTTTTTCGGTGAGCATTTATTACGCAGAAAACAACGTAACCGGCTATCATACAGCCCCAGAAAAGGGTTCCGACAGCATAAGCCGATATTTTGCCGAAAATACCGCCTTCATAGTCGGAGTCGAAAGCGCTTGAATCAGCGACCAACGACAGCAGCAATGAAAAAGACGATATACAAAGCAGAATATAAACAGCTTTCATCAATCTTTTGTTTTTCTCCAAAATGCTCACCTCAAATAAGAAATTAATTTAAATTGCTTTATACAATTCTTTCTTCCGTATGAATATACACAAGATATTTTGTGATCGTAAAGTGTATATCCTTATTTTCGCCGTAATCTTCACCGTAATTCTGCTGATACTGTGAAGCGGACGCCTGCCGCTGCTCCTGAGTGAGCTGCGACGTTGGAGTATTCCCGGGATCATAGGACGTGATAACGTCCTGAGCTTTCCTGAGAGTTTCCGTTTGTGCAGCTTCATACTGCAAAACGGTAGTTGTATTGCTTCCCTCCGGAAGCTTGATCGGCTCCGGCGGGGGCATTGTGCTGAACACACTTTTCTTTTTAGTGTTCTGTTGTTTCGGAGTTTGTGAAACAGGCTGCTGAGGAGGAAGATCAAGTTGTGCGGTCAAAGTCTTTCCGCCGACCCTGAGTCGTCCCGTACTGTCATTTGCAGCCTGCATTTCTTTAATGGTCTTTCGTTTTGCACGTCCCGTTCTGATATTGAACAGCGTTCTGATGTCAAAAACAAAGAACAAAACAACATTTATTACAAAGAATAATATCGTCACTGTCAAGCATACAACGAAGCAAGTTTTCAAAACGCTTATAACGCCGCTTGGATTATCCATTTTTAATTACCTCCTCATTCGCCGGCTTGACCGCCGAAATTATTTGTGTAAACTCTTTTAATATCCATTATTTTTTTGCGTATAATTTTAATGGTCTCGTTATAAGAACTTTGTTGAGACTTGTTTGAAATATACGTGGGAGAATTCTCGATATTCTGCAAACCCTGCTCAATATCATCCATCATCACATCATAGTCATCTTTTGTAACACCCTCGAAAGCGAAGGAATCGACTCTGTTAAACATCTCGAGTATTACAAATTTGTATTCACTCAGCGCAACC
>CACYDE010000073.1 GCA_902773045.1 uncultured Ruminococcus sp.
CGTCCCGGTAAGCGCATAGCTGCGTTGTCGTCCTCGACATACGCCCATTGGCGCGTGCCCTTGGGGTACGCCGGTATGCCTTCGTCCTCCGTCTTGCTCTGCACTTACCGGCATCGTCTCCTTTTGCCCGTCTATTTATTTGGATTGCTATAGTATAACAGTTTCACTATATCGTTTCAAAAAATAACGGCATAAAAACGGCGCTCCGCAGTATATCTCTATACAAACGGAACGCCGTTTTAATTTTTTATATTACCGAATTTAAACTATTGATCTTCAAAAATCAAACGCAGCCCTGAGCCTTCATAGCCTCGGCAACCTTAAGGAAGCCTGCAATGTTAGCGCCTGCCATGTAGTTGCCTTCAAGGCCGTATTCCTTAGCAGCCTCGTCACATGACTTAAAGATGCTCTTCATGATTCCCTGAAGCTTAGCGTCAACCTCTTCAAATGTCCAGCTGAGTCTTGCGCTGTTCTGGCTCATTTCAAGACCGGAAGTAGCAACACCGCCTGCGTTTGCAGCCTTTGCGGGACCGTAGAGAAGTCCGTTGCTGAGATAAACTTCGATAGCTTCGGGAGTTGAAGGCATGTTAGCGCCTTCGGAAACTGCGAAGCAGCCGTTCTTAACAAGAAGCTCTGCGCTTTCCTTGTCGATCTCGTTCTGAGTTGCGCACGGAAGAGCGATGTCACAGGGAATGCTCCAGATACCCTTGCAGCCCTCGGTGTAAACAGCGTCCGGATGAGTTGCAACATACTCCTTGATTCTCTTTCTCTCAACCTCTTTAAGCTGCTTAACGCAGTCGAGGTCGATACCGTTCTTGTCATAGATGTAACCGTTTGAATCGGAAAGTGCAACAACCTTTGCGCCAAGCTCCGTAGCCTTCTTTGTAGCGTAGATCGCAACATTACCCGAACCGGAAATTACAACAGTCTTACCCTCGAAGCTCTTGCCGTTAGCCTTGAGCATTTCCTGAGTGAAGTAGCAAAGTCCGAAACCTGTAGCTTCTGTTCTTGCGAGTGAACCGCCGAATGTAAGACCCTTTCCTGTGAGAACGCCCGTAAATTCGTTCTTAAGTCTCTTGTACTGACCGAACATATAACCGATCTCTCTTGCGCCTGTTCCGATATCACCTGCGGGAACGTCGCAGTCGGGTCCGATGTGTCTGAAAAGCTCTGTCATGAAGCTCTGGCAGAAACGCATGATCTCTCCGTCGCTCTTACCCTTAGGATCAAAATCGGAACCGCCTTTGCCGCCGCCCATAGGAAGCGTTGTGAGGCTGTTTTTGAAGATCTGCTCAAAGCCGAGGAACTTGATGATACCGATATATACGGAAGGATGGAGACGAAGACCGCCCTTGTACGGACCGATAGCAGAGTTATACTGAACTCTGAATCCGCGGTTGACCTGAGTCTTGCCGTTGTCATCTACCCACGGAACTCTGAAAATGATCTGTCTTTCAGGCTCAACGAGTCTCTCTATAACGCCTGCCTCAACGAGGTCGGGTCTTCTCTCAACAACAGGCTCAAGGCTCTCAAAGACCTCTGTCACAGCCTGAATAAACTCAGGCTCGCCTGCGTTGCGCTTTTTAACTGTTTCAAGTACGCTGATCAAATATTCGTTTTTCAATGCCATTGTAGTGATCCTCCGTTAATTTAATTTGAAATTCTGTTCAATTTAAGAATACTCTTTGAGTATATCACTACATGAAAAAAAATGCAATAGTAAATTTCAATTTTTTTTGAAGGAATTGCAAAAATAATGTTAAAATCTTAAAAATATATTAAAAACAAGCCTTTAATGCAAGTTTAAAAAATAAAATTGCAAAAATCGAGTTGTTTAATTGAACGTCAAAACATCAAAAAGCACCTATGAGAAAACGTATATCTTCTTCTCATAGGTGCTGCATTAAAAGGTTTAATCAGACTCTCCTTCTCCTTACCGCGATCCGGATATTTGTTTGGTTTGCTATAGTATCAATATTCGGAAAAACACTCGACCGATTTTCTTTGAATCGTGAAAGCGTCGAGAGCGTCGACCTCACCGTCAAAATTAACGTCCGCATTGATAAGAAAATAATCGCCGAGGTCTTCAAGACCGACAGATTGTCTTAAAACAAGAAGTGCGTCCGATGTGCTGGAAATGCCGTCGCCGTCAATGTCCCCAACCACATTGGAAGTCGCAACCGCTTTGATGACAAACGTTCCTCCGATATCGTCTCCGTTTGCCTTATAGATATCAACAAGGTCATAACAATCATCGGTGATAACAAAACTTTCGTTTCTCGCCTGAAGCGGTTTAAAAATAAATTTTCCGCTTTTATCGGTCAGCCATTCGTCAACGCCGAGCGTAACCGTTGCGTCGATTTCCGAACAGTCGATCACAACGCCTATAGCGCCCTTGCCGGATGAAAGAACATATCCCGGTGTTTCGGCTTTTACATAGCCTGTTCGGTCGATCTTTCCTTCAGCAAGAAAAGTCCATTCCGACCTGTCCGTCACAGGCTTGTCGTCCTCCACGGGGATATAATAAACAGTATAATCGGATCCCAACGCTTCCGTCTGGAAAACGATTTCCTCCAGACGGTCATGTTCGCTGTCAAAATCGAAAACATTGACAAAAGCCGCCTCGTTTATTTTCTCTCCGTCATCGCCGACAATATCAACATGATATGTTGCTCCGTAAGTCTCATTCTGATAGAGCTTGTCATACTCGTTAGCAGTGCGCACACTCGTAAAAGCAAGATTGGCTCCCCATGTTTCTTCGTCAAAAACATAACGGTCGTAATATGATATCCAGAGATAACCTTCATCACCCGTTGAAGTTCCCCAGCTGTTTTTCGCAAGCCATGCTCCGTTATGCTCGGGACGCATCGAGGAATTAAAATTTTCTTTTGAATAATTATCGTCCCAGCCGATAATGGTTACCGCATGACCGGAAAATCTCTGTGTTTCATTTGACTGATAGTATGAAGATCGGTCACTGCTGTATCCCGAGCCGCTGTTAAACGAGGTAGCAATTCCGCCATAACGATATATAGCCGTCTTCAAAGATTCCATGTCGTTGTTGACGTACATGATCCCGGTAACATGATAACAATCCGGAGCAGAGTCCATATTTTCCGGAACACCTCTTCCTATCGAGCGATAAGGGATATCGGATTCACGCTTGGGACCCTCCCATGAAGCAAAATAACCGCCGCTTATCATACTGTAGCCGCCCACGCTCAGATTATCGCTCAGCCACCCTATTCCGTTGGAATTATACTCTTTCGTTGACCAAAGAGAGAGATGGCCTTCGGAAAAATCATAATTTCCTCTTCCTTCCGACGAAAGGAATGCTTCCAATGTTCCTATCCCGGAAAACGCCCAGCATGTGTTGTAGCTTCCCTGATTGCGGATCGGAGTTGTGTTTGTTCTGTAAGAAGACGGAAGTCCTCCCGAAGATCGGAGTGTAGTTCCGACAACGCTGTATGGAGCAGGATTCACTCCTGCATTTTCGTCAAATTCCACTTCTCCGTCAAGATAAGCCCGGTATGTGTCCGTAAAATGAGACTGAATAACAGCCTGCACCGAAAAATCCTTTACTGTTTCTGCACCTGATGCTGCCGATGAGGATATAAGAACCGAAACCGACGCGCATACTGCAGCAATACTTTTTAATGATTCTTTTCTCTTCAAAGCTTTGCCCTCCCGTCAATCTAAAAAAGAAACCAAACTTTGTACCAATAAGATTATATCAAAATTCAACGACGATGTAAACCTATAAATTCTACAAAAAACAAAATTCTCATAAGCACAAGTATTACAACCCGGCAGTCACAAACAAAACCTTCAAGAATTTCATAGAATCACAACTCTCATCTTCGGAAAAACTATTAAACCGTATTGCCATAAAAATAAAAAAAGAAAGACTTTTACAATATACAAAAATCTTTTCATATTTTGTTCGATATAATAATTTTATCATATACACTTTATTA
>CACYDE010000074.1 GCA_902773045.1 uncultured Ruminococcus sp.
CGCCAGTATGCCTTCGTCCTCCGCCTTGCTCTGCACTCACCGGCATCGTCTCCTTTTGTCCGTCTATTTATTTGGATTGCTATAAATAATCGTCAATAAACTCCTCGCTTCGCGTAACGTTCTGCGTTAAACGTGAAATTGAATTATTTAATTGCCCCATTTATAATTACATTACAACTCAAAAATCATTTTATAATATTTTGCAGCTCTTCAAACGGTATTCCGGCGAACCGACGCTTCATGTTTTCAAATTGCTCCGCAGCATTGTCAAGCGCACGTCTTGTTTTCTGATCGTTCAAATCCCGAAGGGTCTTCTTTCTCTTTCCGCACACTATGGCAAAATTATCCGAAGGATTTTCAAACTTCATATACGGCTTCAAACAATAGCCCTCCACCCACGGATAATTCGCACATATCCATGCCAGAAATTCCGTAGGATAACGATTACATTCGAAGTCAAGGCGCTGAAGACCGTCCACCGAAAGGAATTTCAGGACGCTTTCCATATCCACTGCGGCACTGAACATTACACTTTTCAGATTTGTATTTTCAAGCTCGGGTACGTAATAATAATTTTTACTCGGCCATATCAAGCCGCCGAACGCAAGACATTCAAGCGCCGGAGCGGTTTCGACTCCCGACAAGCTGTGAAGACGCGTAAAATCATGAAGTCCCAGCATTTTTAATTCCGCTCATATCCCAAAGCTTTTCGGCTCGATTGTTAACATATATGGAAAGTATTTCTAAAGAATCAAGACTGCCAAGCGGAGAAAGATCTTCTATCATTTCGTCGAAGCAGAGATCTATCGCCTCAAAACGTGATCCGTAACTCTCTATGAAATATTCAAACAAATCATTGTCAAGTCCGGAAACGGCTATTCTCGTCAGTTGCGGATGATCGCCTATCAGGTCAACATCTTCTCTCGTCGCTTTTCCGCTGTTTTCCCTACTTCCGAAAACATGAGCCTGATAGAACTCTTTCGCTGCGAAAAAATTATCGGGTGTTAAAGTATCGCTGAATTGTAATTTCAGTGGCATAATATCATATCCATTTAAACATTTCCGATGAATTGGTTTGAAATACTGCTTGAAACATAGTCCTTCACGCTTCCGTAGTAACAGGTTTTGTTCTCAAGGTGAAGAATGTGAGACGCATTTTTCACCGATTCCCTGACATCGTGAGAAACCATGATGACTGTGATCTTATCTTTTTTGTTGAGGTCGCCGATCAGCTCGTAAAACTCAGCCGAAACGACAGGGTCAAGACCCGTTACGGGTTCATCAAGGAGAAGAAGAGTTTTCGTCGCACAAAGCGCTCTCGCAAGAAGCACTCTCTGCTGCTGACCGCCCGAAAGCTCGCGGTAACACTTCTTTTTCAGGTGAGAAATTGAAAGACGTTCAAGATTTTTTTCGGCAAGCGCCTTTTCTTTCTTTCCGTAAAACGGTTTAAGACCTCTGCTGTTGAGAGTTCCGGAAAGAACTACCTCCCAAACTGTCGCAGGAAAATCCCTTTGAACAGCTGTCTGCTGAGGAAGATATCCGATCTGTTTTCTCAAAAGCCCGTCGGAATATTCTATTTTTCCTCCGGTAGGCTTCAGGAGACCGAGAAGTCCTTTCATAAGAGTAGATTTTCCCGAACCGTTCTCACCGAGGATACAGAGGTAATCGCCCTTATCAAGAGAAAAGCTGAGGTGTTCAAAGACGTTGACTCCTTCATAGCTCATTGTTACATCGTCGCATTTTATGAGTGCCATATTATCCCCCGTTCAGACTTTTTTCGCGCAGTCCGCACAAACTCCGTAAAGAAGCGTTTTTGTGCTGTCAACAATAAATCCGTGGCTTTCTTTCATGTGTTCCGTTATTTTTTTCATCAGACTGCAATCGGTGTGGATAAGTTTTCCGCAGGCGTTGCATTTCAAATGAAAATGCTCGCAGCACTCACCGGAAGCACCTATGTACTGATAGCATGCGGAAGAATTTTCATCAATAATATATTTTCTAACAAGACCGGAAGCAACCAGCTTATCAAGCTGACGATATACGGTTGATGTTCCGAGCGGATGACCTTTTTCTCTCAGGTGAGCGGAGATATCGGCAACCGTAAGGTGAACGTTTTTATTTTCCGTGAGACATTCAAGAAGAATTTCCTTCTGTTTTGTTTTATATTCCTGCATGATGACCCTCCGATCAAAACTGAAAACGGTTTTCATTTTTAATAATTTTACCACTATAAAAAGAAATTGTCAATAGAAACATTATTTGTTCACGGGTTTTTGAATATGTTTTTCAGTGAACAAATAATTTGTAAACATATGTTATCGTACAGATTTTTTAAGATATCTTATTATTTTTATTATATAGTATAACCGGCTATAATTTGCATTCTCCACAGCCGATAAATTTTATTTTTCATCGAAAAAACGTCCGTTTTCAAAAAGTCGGATTTTTTTTGCATTTTTCGTGATATTATTATGATATCATCTACATAGATCAAAAGCAGTCGTTTTCTTCGCGGAAAGCGGAGGAAAAGATGGCGGAGAAGAAAAATTTCAAAATTAAACCTCATGAGCAAATGATTTTTACAATCGGCTGACAGCAACAATTTAAGGAGAGTAAACAATATGATAATTTATAAGCTTGTTGAAGAAATACATGATAACGACATGCTTGGACATTACACATCATTCGGAATTAAAGCATCAGACAGTTTCTCCGAAAGAGAAAATGTCTACCTTGAAGATGTATTCACAGATCCCGAAACAGCAAACAAATATATCAGACTTTTCAATGAAGAACAGCTCGATTTGATCCATCTGAAAGAAGTAATAGAAGATATTCTTCGCTGCTTGAATTAAAGCAGCGCTGCGGAAAGTTTTAATGAGATCCGGTAAACATATTTTCAATAAATCATTGTGTTTTGATTATGAATTCCTGTCTTTATGGATAATACCTCTAAAGAATAAAAAAGACTCATACAACCAAGCGCGATGTTGTATGAGTACATTCAATGCTGCTAATTTTTCTTTTTGCTGTTCTCGTATAAATTCTCTGTAATGAATTCCAGCTTTGTCACTATGAACTCCGGCGAGGAAGAATATACATAGTAACAGCAGTCTTTCGTTGACAGAACAATACATTTTCCTTTTTTTCGATAGTTATACTCCGTTTGAACCGACTGCATATTTCCGCTTGAAAAGCTCAGAGGGAAACTGTCACCAAGAGATCTCATAACTTCATTTTCGCTGTCATCGACATAAAGCCTATATCCCTCTTCACTATGAGTCAAGCGGCCGTTTCCAAGCTTAACAAATCCTTTTTCATTCGGGAGAGCTTCGATCTCAACGGGAATATCAATACCGCTGTATCTTTTTTGAGCGATTTCTTTTGCTGCTTCATCGCGCTCCCAATTATACCAATCGGGAATATGACAGGTTTTGTGAGTTTCGACGTCTTCCAAGTAACCCAGCACACTCATTTCCCAAACGCTTCCGCAGCAGCTGCAGCTAAGACGTATCCCCTCGCTTTTCATCGTCCCCTCGGTTTCGCATTTGATACATTTATAAAGAGGTTTATGAAGGCCTTCGGCACGATATTTACAATCTATGTTAATTTTATTATCCAACTGCCATCTGTACTCGTCATAGGAAAGCTTCTCTTCTATAGTTTTCTGTATGTCCGCTGCGGTTAGACTTCGTATCTCTTCAGCTGAATAGACCTTTTCAATTCTCGCAGACATTTTTATTTTTCGTGTTCTTTCCTCGTCCCAGAACGGATTTGCAAGATAACTTCCGTGCGCCGAAAGAACAACAAGCGGAACATCAAGATATTTCACCAATCTTCCGAGATTTGAAGGAAGTTTTGATGTAACTCCGGAATCCGAATGTCTCGACTCGGGAAAGATAACAACAGGCTGCTTCAGATCATAAAGCGCATACCTGATATTTTTAATTACCGAAACATCGGGAACATAGCGGCGTTTTCCGATACATCCGCCGTGTTTATACATCAGCTTTCCGTAAGCCGCAAACCCCTCCATGTCTGAAATGTAATTGGCTCTAAGCGGAAATAGCATGCGCGGAGCTATAAAGTAATCCGAGAAACCCTGATGTGTTGATAAAACTAAAAACGGCGGTTTAAGTCCTTTCATTCCTATCTTTTCCACGGACATATTTCTCGTCATAATGAATAAAGCACCCCACAAAAGCCACGCAAGAGGAAGAAACTGCTTAACAGGCTTCTCGGTCATATCAAAAGGCGTCATATCCTTTTCCTTGTTCAAAAGACTCATTCCGTTTATCTCTCCCAAATTTCAAATCTTTAACGATCACAATAAACGATCAATTTCCAGTCAGTCCAAGCATCATAAAAGTTTTTGAAGCGAAGATCATCTTCACGTATCGCCCACCGATCGGCGAAAAACCGCAAATTGCCTGTGCTGACTCGTTGTTGTCATCACAGGCAATTTTATTGTTGTTTAAAAACTGTGAAGAAATAAATTCTCAATTTATGCTTAGGGCAACACCGCACAAAGATCGCCTGATGGTACCCCGAGGGCACGCGCCGATGGGCGTATTCAAAGAAAATTTAACGCACCGCAGGACAAATTATAGCAATCCAAATAAATAGACGGACAAAAGGAGGCGATGCAGGGGTGCGCATGGCAAGGAAGAGGACGCAGGAATACTGA
>CACYDE010000075.1 GCA_902773045.1 uncultured Ruminococcus sp.
TCAGTATTCCTGCGTCCTCTTCCTTGCCATGCGCACCCCTGCATCGCCTCCTTTTGTCCGTCTATTTATTTGGATTGCTATAAATGTCACCGTGAGTGGCGGACAACAATTTTTTAATAACATGAATTTCCCACATTTCAAAAACTTGAACTCAAATGCCGACGCAACAATCAGGTGGTAACAAATCACCGTCCAAAACTTAAGTATTTTTCCTATCGATCCAAACGGTTGGTTCTATTTTACTTCATTGACGTCACCATCATCCCCCAACCCCCTTAAATATCTGTTCGGAACTGTATTTTTATTGGAATAAATGGCGAGTTGATATGTTAAAAAATAGTTTTTGCTCCGATTTTTTTAAAGCTGTCAGATCTCAACCGTGAAAACAACTCGTTCATCTTCCGAGTAGTTCACCGAAATTTTTCCTTTATGATTCTGAACGATCATGAGCGCCATTGACAGACCGATCCCGTATCCGCCCGATTCGGAATTCCTCGACGAATCACTCCGATAAAAACGGTCGAAAAATTTCGGAACGCTGCTTTTGTCAAGTCCTTTGCAGGTGTTTGAAATGACAAGCACCGCTTTTTTTGATTTTGAAGAAAGCTTGATATCAAGTTTCTTTCGATCGTCGGTATATTTGATCGCATTGTCGAGAAGAATTCCCACCAATCGAACAATATCCTCCAGATCGCCCATGACCGATATGTTCGGCGCGATATCGGCGCTGACGCTGATCCCTTTGGCTTCCGCGGGAACCTTGAACGATTCCACGGAGTTATAAACGATTTCCGAGAAGATGATTTTTTGTTTTTCTTTCTCCGAAAGAGTCTGCTCGTCCATTTTTGAAAGCTCGATCAGTCCTTTGACAAGCTTGTTCATGCGGTCGGTCTGATTTTTGATGTTTTTAAGCCATTTGTTCTCGCCGTCGATCATTTCCATGACCTCGGTGTTGGAACGGATTATCGCGATCGGAGTTTTCAGCTCATGACCTGCGTCGGTGATGAAGCGGCGCTGTTTTTCCCGATTTTCTTCAAACGGTTTAATGACATATTTCGAAAACACGATCAGAAGCAGCAGAACGATAACTACACATGAAGAAATAGTCACGAGTGTTATTGCCAGAAGCGTGTCGAGAGTTGAAAGATCGTCCTGACAGTCAACTCCGATTATCATGAAACCGTCGTCTGTCGGATAGCGTGCGAAACGGTAATTATCCATGTAACCGTGGTCACATTTTCCGTTTTTGATCTTTTCGATCTGATCTTTTATCGTTTCAATTTTCATGATCGCAATGTGACTGTAATCGGCATTGAAGATCTGACTGGTTTCCTGATTTGTGTATGCAATATAATATCGCGTCTGAAAGGGCGTTTCGTCATGGAATCTTTGTTTTTTCTCGTTCTCCGAGTCAATTTCCGGAAAAGAGAAGATCGGAAACGAGCCGCCGTTTTCGTAGAGTATTTCAATGATCTCGTCCGTTTTTTTTGTGATACGGCTTCTGAGAGTGATGTTTACTGCCGTGAAAGCTATTATCAAAGTCATAGTCATTGAAACCATCGCAAGGACTATGAAACGTATTTTAAGCTGTCTAAGCATTACGCGAAGCCTCCAGAATATATCCCCGTCCGCGAAGCGCGGATATCTGGATATCCGCATTGAGCGCGGAAAGTTTTTTTCTCAGATAGGAAATATAGACCCAGACAACGTTGACTTCGGCTTCGCTGTCGTAGCCCCATATTCTCGTCATGAATCCTTCGGTCGAAACAGGACGATCTTTGCTTTTCATCATCATTTCCATCATCAGGTACTCTTTCTTTGAAAGTCGGAGAGAACCCGATGATGTGCTGAGTTCGTAGGACGTTCTGTTCAGCGTGACGTTTCCCATTCTGAGATCATCGGGGATAATATCACCCGAACGGCGGACGAGCGCGCCGACCCTGGCGACAAGCTCCGGCATGGCGAACGGCTTGCTCAGATAATCGTCCGCGCCGGCGTTCAGTCCTTCGACCTTGTCCGCAACCTCGCCTTTTGCGGTCAGCAGCAAAACAGGCGTTGTGATCCCTTGGCGTCTCATTTCTTTCAAAACCTCGATCCCGCTCATCTTCGGCATCATAACATCGAGGATCACGCCATCGTATTTTTCCGACATCAAAAAATCCATAGCTTCTTCTCCGTCGTAAACAGCGTCGATAATATAATTCTTATGGCGCAGTATTTCCGTGACCGCTTCGGACATGGCTTTTTCGTCCTCGGCATATAATATTTTCATTTTATCCCTCTTTTTTCTGTTTGAGATATTTTTGTGCAGCAATGGAGAATGCTTTTTCGCAGATCACCTTTGGGCTGCTCTCAGAAGATTCAAAGCCCACACATCATCTATCGCATATACTCTGTCTTCGGCGTAGCTTGCCTTTCCGCCGTACATGTCCTCAAGCCGGTCGTAGATTTCCTTCGACAGTTTGGAAACAAGCGCGCCTCCGCTTTCCGTGTACATTTCTATTCGGTTTTCGCCGTCTTCGCTGCTGAAAAAGGCTGCGGCGATCCGGTCGTCTCCGATCTGTCTCTGCGCCGATTGAGCGTAGGCGAGTTTTGCGATCTCGATGATCTTGTCGTCGAATCCGCTGTCGAAGATCATTATCTTTTCGCGGAGTCTGTGGGAATCCCTGACGATTCTTTGACGGCATTCGGGATCGACATTTTCTCCGTTTTCGTTAAATTCGTTTTTGCTTTTCTTGAAATAGTCCGTAACGTGAGAAACTTCCTCATCGTCAAAAACGAGCCAGATCATGTAGTTCTCTTTCGGGTCGCTGTAAAGCATAGGATAGCCGACAACGTTATCTCGTCCGCACTTTTTACACTTAAAGCTGAAAAGTGTCCCTTTAAGTATTTTAAGCTTTTGCTGAGGGTTTTTGTCGCCGTTTACGGCTGTCCACTGTTCAACCTCAATGTTCTGACCGCAGTCCGGACATTTGATGTTGACTTTATCTCTCATCGCCATGTGATCGTTCCCCTTTCAAAAATATTCCATTTAAATTATATATTTAAACATTTCTTCGGTCAAGCGTTTTTCGTTAATTTCCGAGGTTTTTATCTCTTAAGGAATACCGCAGAGTCAGTTATATATGATTCTGCGGTATTGCTTTCTTACCATGTTCTCACGCCGTCAATGTGAAGAAAACGAAGCGAATAAAAGGAATAGGAAGAAAGCGGTCTGTTTAAAGCGTCAAAGGTGTGAGTTGAAACGAGTATCTCGGGGAATATGGCGGTGATAACGGGCGAATGGTAGAAGACTCCGTTTCTGTCGGAAAGCTGAACTATGTCTCCGATCATGATCTCGGAAACGTCCGCTTGATGGGCGTAAGGTCCGACGGAACGGTTCTTCACGAGAAAGTTGTATAAATATTCTACGGCAGTCCATGAAGCCGTCCGATCGGAAGCTGAACGGTAGTACCAGCCTGTCGAAGGCGTAAAATTCATCACAGACGCGCCTGCGAATATGCACTGAGAAGCAAAATTTGTGCAGTCGCCGCCCAGTGACTGAAAGTCAAAATAAGCGGGATTCCTGCCAAGCGCCCACTTTTCGGCATATTCCACCGCTTTGAGCCTGTTGTAAGGTATGTTATTCATGAATATTCCTCCCAATGCCATAGTATGCCGGAAAAAATAAAATTGTTTGTGATACAGCAAAAAACGGAAAGTCCTCTATCAAAAGACTTTCCGTTTTTTAGTTTGGTTTGCTGCCAAGCGGCGGCGGGCAGAACGCGATCGCGGACTGTCATAATCCGAAGTGCAGCTACGTGCCGCAAATCTGCCTTTAAGGCGATATCGCTTTGATCGTCAAAAATATGCTGTTCACTTTTATTATTCATCTTTACAAACACAAGAGTACGATCATAACAAAAAATAAAATGATCGTAATCGGAGCGGAGAAAAAGACTGCTGCATTTTTCCATGCGGAGTAAGGAAATTCTCCCTTGTCCATTCCGAAGTCCTTTCTTTTTTAAATCCCGACTTGCACAAGGGTCATAAATTTCACGATTTTGAGCCAAATTGATCTCTATATTTAAGCGATTTGGGATTTTCAAA
>CACYDE010000076.1 GCA_902773045.1 uncultured Ruminococcus sp.
TCAATTTATGCTTAGGATAATTTGTTCTGAACAAGGCAAATTTTTGCAGGAATACTAACGTATTTCAAGAAAATTTAACGCAGTTCGGGGCAAATTAGACAAGCAGAAATGAAAAGTTATTTATAAACAGTTCCTTAGTATCAAGCCGAAAAGATAATTGATTTTCCGGATAAAACACATATTTTACCGCTAAATATAACTGCACACCCGTTGTTTTTGTGTTCTCAAAATAACACTTTTGGGGACAGACTTACTCCATCTGTCCCCCTTTTGAAATTACTTACGAATACCAAGTCTTGAAATAATAGAACGATATCTTTCGATGTCAACCTTAATAAGATAGTTAAGAAGATTTCTTCTCTTACCTACCATCTTAAGAAGTCCGCGACGCGAATGATGATCCTTCTTGTGAGTTTTAAGGTGCTCTGTAAGGTCGTTGATCCTCTTTGTGAGAACAGCGATCTGTACCTCGGGAGAACCTGTGTCACCCTCATGAGTTGCGTATTCTGCCATAATAGCAGTCTTTTCTGCCTTTGTCATTGTGATATTCCACCTGTCTGAAAATTTACCCTTTTTTCGGAACATTCACAGTACGAGGTCAGGTGAGCGCCTGTCTGCAGGCTTTGTCCGCCGACCGTGAAAGGGGCATATAACCGACGCCCGAAGTCAAAGACCGGAAAGCATCGCAGCTCATTGCTTCAACACACAGGCACAACAGTATTATAACATGCCGCGCGTGATTTGTAAAGCATAAAAAATTTTTTTGTTAAAAATTTTTTCGGTTTTCACCTAAACCTCACTTTTTTGCGCCTCTGAGCTTATCCACAAGTTCAACGACCTGCTTCTTCTGTTCGGCGGAAAGTGTCCGGAACTTTACGAGAAGAGTCTGTTCACTTTTCGGAAGAGTATACATTTTCTCTCTTTCCTGCCATGAATTGTCGGAAAGAGTTGTGTATGTTTCGTCCTCTTCGTTGTTATCAAACTCGGTATCTCCCACCGCGTCCATGAACATAGTATAGTTCACATTAAAAACGTTGGCGAGTTTAATAATCATTGAACCGCTTGGATGAGTTGTTCCTGTTTCGTAGTAAGCGTAGGTCGAACGCTCCACATTCAAAGCATCTGCAACCTGTTTCTGAGTAAGCCCGGAATTTTCTCTGCACTGGCGAAGCACCAGTGAAAATTTGCTGTTGTTCATAACAATCAACTCTCCGTATAAAATTTTTGATGGCTTTCAAAATAAATTGACCGCAAACCGAAACACCGATCTTTTAACCTCTTTTCCGTCTCCGATATCTGAAATAAATAAAATAACATAATAATACATCATATCCTGTTAAAACGATCCATGGAAATCAATTTCAATTTAAAGTGAAGATAAAGTATTCGTAAATATTAACCATGACGCCGGATTTTTTAAAAGAAAAATATATCGGATATAAGAAAGATATTAAAAAATTGTTTTTTCTCTGTACAAATTTTAAAAATTATGATAAAATATCAATGTTTGCATTTGCGATAAAAACCGCACTGAAACACCTCTGCGAAATTTTCCGCTGCACAGCGCAAAAAGCCGCAGTAAACGGCAGAATATCTCCGATAAAAACGAAGAGCCGTAAACACAGGCAAAAACACGCGGTTTCTTACAAATTATTTGTAACTATAATATCACAAAATCAAGAAAATGTAAATAAGTTTTGATAAAAAAATATGAAACTCCATTGGAGCGCAATAATTTTTTTAGCATGAAAAATTAATATTTCTAAATTCGGATGTGAAAATTGAAAATGATCATTATGTCAGTTGACCTTGGAAAAGCGCGAACCGGGATCGCCGTCTGTGACAAAACAATGTTCCTTGCTTCGCCGCTGCGCGTCATCGAGGAATGGAACAGAGAGAAGCTTTTAACAAAAATCGCGGATCTTGCGGCGGAACAGAAAGCCGGACTGATCCTTATAGGGCTTCCGAAAAACATGGACGGCTCGGAAGGTGAAAGCGCACGCAGCGCGCGTCTTTTCGGAGAAGAACTTTCCAAACTCGTTGAAATTCCGATAAAAATGCAGGACGAACGCTGCACTACGGTTATCGCTCACAGATATCTCAGCGACAATAACGTCAGGGGCAAGAAAAGAAAACAAACAGTTGACGCAGTGGCTGCGACTGTGATCCTTCAAACATATCTTGATTCTTTAAAAAACAATTATAGCAATCCAAATAAATAGACGGACAAAAGGAGGCGATGCAGGGGGGCGCATGGCAAGAAAGAGGACGCAGGAATACTGACGTATTTCAAGGACGATGACACAGCCATGCGTGCACCTGCGCGCCGAACTTGTCTGGATATTTGTTTGGTTTGCTATAGTATTTAAGCGGTTGTAAAATGAATGTTCTTTCAAACATTTTTCAAACAGTACTGAAAAAGAATTTTTAAGGAGGAGAAAAAATTGAGTAAAAACAAACCAAAAACCAAGCCGGAAAACAAAAATGCGTCCAAGAACTCATCAAAAGCTTCTTCGGGCGAAAAAACTGTTAATTCTTCCAGGCTGTCTATGCATGAAAAATTTGCGAATCTTTATCTTATCTCCATGTTTGCATTATTCCCTGTCTTTCTGACAAATATGCTTTTCAACGTGAGAAAAGACAAGCTTCATTTTTTCATCGCCAGCACACTTGTTTATCTGTTTTTTATAGCAGCAACTTACATCTGCTTCATTGACCGCAATATGTGGCCGAAAAAGCTTTTCAAGCCTTCCGTCACCGACATGGGAATGCTCGGATTTATTGTTGTCTGCGGAATTTCGACGCTTCTCTCTGAATACGGAATGGAAGCCGTGACAGGCTCCGAGGGACGTGACTGCGGACTTATCCTTATGTCCGTTTATTTTCTAAGCTATTTTCTTGTTTCAAGATACCTGAAATACAGGGAGCTTCCGTTCGATATTTTTATAGTCACCATGTGCGTTGTCTGCGCAATAGCCATTCTTCATGAATTCTACTCCGACCCGTTCGGAATTCTGACTGAGATCAAAAAAGAAGAACAATCGATATTTATAACGACCATAGGAAACAAAAACTTCTACTCATCTTTTGTTTGTCTGGGGCTGCCCGTTGCAGCAGCTTTTCTTGTTCTGTCAAAAGATGTGGTATACACAACTTTTTACAGCATAGCAACAGGCATCTGCTTCATGGGTCTGATAGTTGCAGACAGTGACAGCGGTTATTTCGGACTTATTGCTTTCATGGCTGTTCTGTTCATTTACGCATGCGGAAATGCCGACAGAATGTTCAAATATTTTCTCTGCATCTTCAGCATGATGCTTTCATGTAAAATTCTTCGTTTGATCTCAATGATCTTCGCAGACGAGTATAAAGCTCTCGACAAGATCCCGACATTCTTGATTTTCGACAACAAGGTCTACATTCTGATCGCACTTTCGGCAGTTGGCTGCATAGGATTCTATGTTCTCAAAAGAAAATATGAAGACAAACATTCCCCAAAATGGGTTCAGCTCTCCGCAAGCATTTTTGTTGGTCTGTGTGCGGCTGCGCTCGTTTCGGTCTTCGTCTATTTCAGCGCTATCAACAAAACAGCCGACCTCGGCTCACTGACTAAGTATTTAAGACTCAACGACAAGTGGGGTACTCACAGAGGTTATGCATGGATCAGAAGTATTATACTCTTCAGAGACGGCGGGCTTAAAAACCAGCTTGTCGGAACGGGTCCGGACACATTCGGTCAGGTCATAAAAGCTATCTACAGAAAAGATATGCTCCAGCGTCACGGAAAAGTTTTCGACTCCGCACATAACGAATATTTGCAGTATCTCGTGACTATAGGGCTTCTCGGTCTTATTTCTTATATGACCGTTCTGATATCACTGGTTGTAAGATGTGTCAGAAAATGCAGGGATAACAGCGTTCTGCTGATCGTTATTGTCGTTTTGACGTCTTACTGTTCGCAGGCAATATTTAACCTTGCCACACCGATCGTCACTCCGCTTCTTTTCGTCTTCATCGGGATCGGAGAAGCTATGCTGAGAAGAATGACTCCCGAGGAAGAACAGACTGACGATAAAGAAACGTCACCGAAAAAAAAGTCGGAAAAAGCAAAATGATTTCATTTCAACATTTTTATTACAACAATTCATAAAAATTATTTCGGGCAGTTTCTTCTTTCGGACTGTCCGATTTATTCTGCAAAGGATTGATAGATTTGAGAAAACTTTTGAAATATCTGAAAGGCTACCGAACCGAATGCGTCCTTGCTCCTCTTTTTAAAATGATCGAAGCGCTGTTTGAACTTTTTGTTCCGCTTGTTGTCGCTTCTATCATTGACAAGGGAATCGGAAACGGTGATGTAAATTATATAATCCGAATGTGCATAATTCTCGGAGGTCTGGGACTCTTCGGTCTTATCTTTTCAATAACCGCACAGTATTTCTCCGCAAAAGCGGCTATCTCCTTCACCTCCAAAGTTCGTCACGTCCTTTTCGATCATATCCAAAAACTATCCTACAGTGAGCTTGACGAAACAGGCGAGTCAACTCTGATCACGCGAATGACAAGCGATATGAATCAAATACAAAACGGCGTAAATCTCACGCTCAGACTTTTTCTCCGCTCTCCGTTCATCGTTTTCGGTGCAATGATAATGGCTTTCACGATAGACTTCAAAGCAGCCATGATTTTCGTCGGAACAATTATTATTCTGTCACTGATCGTTTTTGGAATAATGTTAAGCTGTATTCCTCTTTACAACAGGATCCAGCAGAAGCTGGACGGCGTTCTCGGGGTGACACGGGAAAATCTTTCCGGAGCAAGAGTAATACGCGCTTTCTGCAAAGAAAATGATGAGATCGACGAATTTCACGGGATCAACGATTCACTGACCAAACTCCAGAAATTTACAGGAAAAATTTCCGCTCTTATGAATCCTCTTACGTTCATAACCGTGAACGCAGCTGTTATTATACTGATCTATACGGGAGCAGCGGAGGTTTACAAAGGCATTCTGACGCAGGGCGCAGTGGTAGCGCTTTACAATTACATGTCACAGATCCTCGTTGAACTTGTCAAGCTTGCCAATTTAATTATCAGCCTGACAAAATCGGTCGCATGCGGAAACAGAGTTCAGGCTGTCCTTGAGCTTGAACCGAGTGTAAAATTCAAATCCGAAGAGGTAATCAACGAAAACGGAAAATATATCGTTGAGCTGAAGCACGCCGATTTCAGATACAAAAATGCTCAGGAAAACTCTCTGACCGACATCAATCTTAAAGTAAAACCCGGTGAAACAGTCGGAATAATCGGAGGAACAGGCTCGGGAAAAACCTCACTTGTTAATATTATTTCAAGGTTCTATGATGTTGAAAACGGTGAGGTTCTCATTAACGGAAAAAATATCAAGGAATATCCCTCCGAACAGCTCCGAAGTTTCTTCGGGATCGTTCCTCAGAAAGCGGTTCTCTTCAAAGGAACCGTAAGAGATAATCTCAAATGGGGAAAGAAAAACGCTTCCGACGAGGAGATCAACGAAGCTCTTGAAATATCACAAGCTAAAGAAATTATTGATCAAAAGGAAGGCGGACTGGATTTCGAGATCGAACAGGAAGGAAAAAATCTTTCGGGAGGTCAAAGACAAAGACTTACGATCGCGAGAGCAATCGTAGGAAAACCGGAAATACTCATTCTTGACGACAGTTCGTCCGCACTTGATTTTGCGACAGATTCCAAACTCAGAAAAGCGATCAGAAACATAACCCCCTCACCCACCGTTTTCATCGTATCACAGCGTGCGTCGTCGATACGTTATGCGGATAAGATCATAGTCCTTGACGACGGAAAAGCAGTCGGTCAGGGAACGCATGACGAGCTTATCAAAAGCTGTGAGATATACAAAGAGATCTATGATTCTCAATTCAGCAGGGAGGGAAGCATCAATGGATAAAAAAAATAAGGTCGACAGAAAATCTGCGCTGAAAAAGGTTCTCAGACACCTCGGGAAATATAAAATACAGATCTTCTTGTCAATTGTCTTCGCGGCAGTTACCGTTGCGCTCTCATTATATCTTCCGATCCTGACGGGAGACGCCATTGATCTTATCGTCGGAAAAGACTGCGTTGATTTTGACAGGATAAATATTATAATCACAAAAACGTCCGTTATAATCGCTCTTACCGCAGTCCTTCAATGGTTCATGAACACGATCAACAACAGAGTCACCTTTCAGGTCGTTCGCGACGTGAGAAACGAAGCCTTTGAAAAACTCCAGCAGCTTCCTCTCGCCTACATTGATTCTCACCGCCACGGCGATATCGTCAGCAGGATCATAGCGGACACCGACCAGTTTGCTGATGGTCTTTTGATGGGATTCACTCAATTTTTCACAGGAATTGTGACAATATTCGGAACACTCGCCTTCATGCTGACCATAAATATCAGGATCACTCTTCTTGTAGTCGTTCTGACGCCGATCTCTCTTTTTGTTGCAAAATTCATCGCAAAAAGTACATACAACTATTTTAAAACCCAGTCTGAAATTCGCGGAGAACAAACTTCGCTGATCGACGAAATGATAGGCAATCAAAAAATTGTACGCGCATTTTCTTTTGAAGATGAGTCACTTGAAAAATTCGATGAAATAAACGATCGTCTCACAAAAGCTTCCGTCAAAGCCGTTTTCTTTTCGTCGCTGACCAATCCCACTACACGCTTTATAAACAGCCTTATCTATGCGGCTGTGGGACTGACCGGAGCGATAGGCGTTATAAACGGACAGATGACGGTAGGAGGTCTTTCCTGCTTTTTAAGCTACGCAAATCAGTACACCAAGCCGTTCAACGAGATATCAGGAGTAGTGACCGAGCTTCAAAACGCGCTTGCATGCGCGGCAAGAGTCTTTGAACTCATTG
Organism: uncultured Ruminococcus sp.; assembly: GCA_902773045.1. Lineage (GTDB taxonomy): Bacteria > Bacillota > Clostridia > Oscillospirales > Acutalibacteraceae > RUG592. The sequence goes on from CACYDE010000076.1 coordinate 6,913, forward strand.
AGGAAGAACCGCAGATCCCCGACGCCGAGGACTCAAAATCGCTTGAAAATGTGAAGGGAAACGTTTTTTTAAAAAATGTCAGCTTCTCATATACCCCGAATCGAAAGCTCATCAAAGGGTTTGATCTTAAAGTGAAACCGGGTCAAAGAGTCGCTATAGTAGGTCCTACAGGCTGCGGAAAAACCACTCTGATAAATCTCCTTATGAGGTTTTATGACGTTGACAGCGGCAGCGTTTCCGTGGAAGGCGTAGACATAAGAAATATTAAACGTTCAAGCCTTCGATCAAACTACGGCATGGTACTCCAGGAAACATGGCTTAAAAGCGGAACTATCAGGGATAATATCACAATGGGAAAGCCTGACGCTTCCGATGACGAGATTATTGAGGCTGCAAAAGCTACTCACGCTCACAGCTTCATCAAGCGGCTCCCCAACGGGTATGATACCGTTATCAGCGACAGCAGCTCCGGTCTTTCACAGGGACAAAAACAGCTTCTCTGCATAACGAGGATAATGCTCAGTATTCCTCCGATGCTGATACTTGATGAAGCGACCTCCTCGATCGACACAAGAACCGAAATGAGAATACAGCGTTCTTTCGCGAAAATGATGAAAGGAAGAACCAGTTTTATCGTTGCTCACAGACTTTCTACAATTCGTGAAGCCGACGTTATCCTCGTAATGAAAGACGGAGATATTATCGAAAAAGGAAACCACGAAGAACTTCTTAAACTTAAAGGATTCTACTCAAAGCTGTATAACAGCCAGTTTGATGTGTAATAATATTCCATAAATGTAATTTTTATTTTATACAGATAACAACCGACAAACTCTTGAAAGGATTTGAGAGTTTGCGGCTTGTTTTATTCCCGAGAAAGTGGTATAATATAGAAAATTTATAAATTTACCAAAGAATAGAGGAAATAAATTGCTGGAACTTAAAAATATAAGTTATAGTATAGATAATAAGCTGATACTTGACGATATCAGCCTGAAAATTGAAGATCATTTTGTCGCTGTAACAGGACCTAACGGAAGCGGAAAATCTACGCTTGCGAAGGTTATTGCAGGGATAATAGATCCGACCGAAGGAAGTATTTTCCTCAACGGAGAGGATATCACCTCGCTGTCAATAACCGAACGCGCAAACAAAGGTATCAGCTATGCCTTTCAGCAGCCCGTTCGCTTCAAGGGTCTGACCGTGAAAGATCTGATGGCGCTCGCCGCAGGAAAAACAACAAAAATCGCCGAAATCCGAAATATGCTGAAAGAAGTCGGTCTTGAACCAAACGACTACCTTTACAGAAGTCTTGACGGAAGTCTTTCGGGAGGAGAGCTTAAAAGAATAGAGATCGCCATGATCTTTGCGCGTTCTTCAAATCTCAGTGTTTTCGATGAACCCGAAGCCGGGATCGATCTGTGGAGTTTTCAGAAGCTTATTCATGTTTTTGAAAAAATGGTTCGGAAAAACAGCGGCAATGTTGTTATTATCAGCCATCAGGAGCGGATACTTAATATCGCCGACAAGATAATTTACATCAAAAACGGAAGAGTTGAAAAATATGATACAAAAGAAAAAATTCTCCCCGATCTTTTGAACAGTGTGGAAAATATCAGCCAAAACGGAGGCGTCGTATAAATGGACGAAATACAAAAGAAAATACTCTATCAGGTAGCCGAGCTTGACTCACTCCCTGTCGGGGCGTATAATATCAGAGCCAACGGAAAATCCGCCGCAAGAAATTCAACTGCAAACATTGAAATTATTCCTAAAACGGATAAATCGGGTATCGACATCGTAATCAAGGAAAACACCACAAACGAAAGCGTCCATATTCCTGTTGTTATCTCCGAAACAGGACTCAAAGAGCTTGTCTACAATGATTTTTTCATCGGCGACAACAGCGACGTTGTAATAATCGCAGGCTGCGGGATCCATAACTGCGGAGGTCAGGACAGCGCTCACAACGGAATCCATACTTTCTTTGTCGGTAAGAATTCGAAGGTAAGATATATTGAAAAGCACTACGGAGAGGGCGACGGAAGAGGAAAACGTCTGATGAACCCCAGAACCGTTGTTCATCTTTCCGAAGGCGCTCAGATGAAAATGGAAACATCACAAATTGCCGGAATAGACGATACACTCCGCTCTACGACTGCCGACCTTGCGGAAAACTCAAAGCTTGAAATAAACGAAAGCGTCATGACTACGGGCGATCAGAATGCCGTTTCCGAGTTCACAGCCGATCTTAACGGAGAGAATTGCAGCTGTAATATAATCAGCAGAACTGTAGCGAGAGACAAAAGCACACAGCACTTTACAAGCCGTCTCAACGGCAACAATGTATGTTCGGGACACAGTGAATGTGATTCTATTATCATGGATCAAGCCTGCGTTCTGGCAACTCCGGAGCTTCTGGCAAACAGCACCGAAGCAAGTCTCATTCATGAAGCCGCGATCGGAAAAATTGCGGGAGAACAGATCATAAAACTGATGACTCTCGGTCTCACTGAATCCGAAGCGGAAGAACAGATAATCTCCGGATTTCTTAAATAATCGAAAAACCACTCGATCAAACGATCGAGTGGTTTTTTGTTAATAAGTTATATATAATTCAAATCTCTATCTCAACGGAATTATCATCCGGAGAAGGCCTATCAGACGTCTCGGAAATCTGAGCGGACTCTTCTTCCCCTTTCTCCGCAGATTTAGCCACGCCATAAACTATCAATCCAATGAGAATAACGGAAAGTATAACTCCAACTGCGATTTTTAATATCAATAATTTTCTTTGGGAATCATAAGCAAAATCTTCGGAGTCGGATCTAAGTTGTTTTTGACGTGATATTTTCTCACCCGTTACTTTAACTATAACAAGAGTGATATTATCTTTTCCGCCGTTCCGGATAGCTTTTTTAACGAGAATGTCGCCCATCTCGGCAGCGGAATACGCTGAACGGAATATTTCAGCGATGTCTTCATCATCGACCATATCCGTCAAACCATCGCTGCAAATCAAAAATATATCGTTTTCAAATATTTCTCCGCTGTTCAGATATGGCTCAAGCTTGAATTTATCCTCCGGCATTCCTATATGGCGAGTCAAAGGAAATTTTTTATCCTTTGGCGGTTCTTCTCCATAGATCCGACGATAGACGTCCGCTTCGGTATGTTCAAGTGATATTTTTTGAAGCACACCGTTTCTGAAAATATAAATCGGGCTGTCTCCGACATCACAAAGACAAAATCTTTCACCTTCAAAGCAAAGCATTGAAAGAGTTGAACCCATTTTCAAGTTTGACTCTTTCACGATCTCTTCACGGACTATTTTATTGGACATTGAAACAACTGCATTTAATCGTTCCTCAGCCGTTGATCCGAAGCTGCCGAAAAAAATATCCCGGGCTGTTTTTGCGGTCAGAAAAGACGCTCGCTCGCCTTTAGAGTAGCCCCCCATTCCGTCAAAAACTCCATAAACAGCTGTGTGTTCCTGTAGGTTCAACTTTTCAGATTTGTTGAATTCTCCGTCTTTTTCTTCTTTTATTATACCGTTGAAAAGAAGATTGTCTTCATTGTTCGTACGTTTCAGACCTATTTCCGATCGAACATAAGCTTCAAGTATCAAAGAATCACACCCTATAAAAGTCTTATTAAGAGAGAACCGCAACAAATGCCACAAGATTCCAAAACTTAACAGTACCTTTATTGTAACATTTATATTTAAAACAGTCAATAACTTGAGTAATTTTGTAATTATATTTATAGTAGATTACTGATATCGCAGGACTTGATGCCGCGGCAATCTTACATTTGTCTAATCGCTAAGCAACACAGTATCCTATGCAAAGGTTACTACTCCCCATCGGCTTTTTTCAGACATTCACCGATTTTTGATTCCAATACCCCTGTTTTTTCGATAATATCATTATAAATCAGATCTATCCCTGCTGCTGCAGTTTTATCGCCGGGATTTTTTTCAAAACAGTCCTTCAAAATTTTCTCGGCGTCTTCATAAAATTTTTTCATATTGAAATTATGTTCCCGAACAATATTTTCAATGATACTCCGATCAACATCGGTACGTTTTGCAGCTTCTATTTTTTCTGCCAAACTTTTTTCTTTCGCGGAAATTAACTTCTTTTTTTCATTCAGATATTGAGTCGCGTAGTTACCGGATTTTTCAGATTCCGTCAACGGATTATATTGTGGGACATAATTCACGTCAGGCGAAAAATGTTTTGGTAATTCAATCGAAACAGCGGAAATAATATTAAAAGGGTTTTCCATATAAATCAGGTGCCATAAATAGAAAACTACGGTTATAACTGCGGTTACAGTCCATTTTAAGGTGTCTGAAATTCCGAAATAATAGACCAGCGTCTGCGAAATCAGAATACCCCACATAAAACTTAAAGCAGCGCAAATAAGCTGTCTGACTATCTTTATCTGAGTCAAAACCGCATAAAAAACTACCAATCCCAATGCAATCAAGATTCTGTTATTTAATTCAATATCATAGAATTGAGGAAGAATTTTTATGCAGAAAAAGACAATAGCCAAAACATTCCACACATAAATATTAAGCAATGAAACTTTTTTTCCGATCATTATTATCACCGTAATTATTACAAAAAATCCCTCTACATTTTTACATAGAGGGATTTTTAACATGATAAAATATTACTTTTTTTTCTCTGAAGAAGCTTTTTCTTTCTTGCGAAGCTGCCAAACGACCCACAGCGGTGATGCAATGCAGATCGAAGAATAACAACCCGAAACAACACCAAACATCATCGGAAGAGCAAAGCTCTGAATTGAAGAAATGTTGTATACAAGGCATACAACATAAACCGAAGCAATTGCAGTCAGCGTTGTTATTGATGTGAAAATTGTTCTTCTGATACACTGCGTCATACTGAGATTGTAAACATCAACAAGAGCAGCCTTCGGTCCCATCTTTGCTTTATTCTCTCTTACACGGTCATAGATAACGATCGTATCGTTAAGAGAATAACCGAGGATCATGAGAATTACCGCAATAAAGTTACTGTCGATCGGCATTCTGAAAACAACGAAAACGAAGTAAACAATAACCATATCATGGAACAAAGCAACAAGACCCATCATACCTGCGGACATACCGCCGATCTTCTTGAATCTGAATGTTACATAAACAACCATCAGGATACATGCAATAGCCACCGCAACAAGACACTTAACGAAGAATTTCGTACCCATTGTCGGATCAACGGATGTAAACTCGCTGACCTCAAAATTATTGTCCGGGAATTCATTGGCAAGTGCCTGAGAGATCGTAGACTGAACCTCGGCAGAGATCGTATCCGTTCCCGGGAACTGGATCGTAAAGTAGTAGCCCTCTCCCTGCTCATTGTTTCCTGCAAGGTTTTTTGAAATAGAGAAAGAAACCTGGTTGTCAGGAGTCTGCTCCTGAACGAGGTCTTTAAGCGCGCTCTCATCAATTGTTCCGTTATATGTGTAAGAGATCATAGAACCGCCCTTGAACTGAATATCAAGGTTAACTCCGAAAATGCAGTTGCAAACAATACCTATCAGAATAAGCGCAATGGATATGCCGAAGAAAACTTTTCTCTTACCGAAAAAATCTATCTTTTTCTCACTCATTTCTTAGCACCTCCATAAAGCTTGGGATTTCTGAAAATCTTGAATCCCGAAATTGATTTAAGCATTAAACGTGCAGCGCCGATACCCATGATGAAGTTTGAGATAACACCTATGAGAAGAGTGTAGCCGAATGCATAAATCGAACCTGTCGTAGAAAGACCGAAGATGAAAGAAAGCATATTGAACGGACCGAAAACAAGGATAAGAATAACAGCAACAATAACAACAGTCATGTTACCGTCGATGATAGCCGACAAGCTGTTCTTTGTTCCCGCATTGACCGCGCTGTCAACGGACTTTCCGTTTTTGAGTTCTTCCTTGATTCTTTCGGCGGTAATGATATTCGCGTCAACGCCCATACCTATTGAAAGAATCATACCTGCGATACCCGGAAGAGTCATCGTAAAGCTGTTAAATACAGGGAAGTAACCTGAAACTGCAACGATCGTGATCGCGAGCTGACCGATCAATGCGATCACTGCAACAAAGCCCGGCATTCTGAAAACAGCGATCATAAAAATTGCGATCAAAGCAAAAGCTATGACTGCGGCAAGTCCCATTGCATAAAGCGAATTTGCGCCGAGAGTCGGGCTGATGGAACCTGCATTGACCGTTTCAAGAGAAAAGGGCAGCGCGCCTGCGTTGATCTTTGTTGCAAGAGCGGTTGCTTCCTCTGCGGTGAAGTTTCCGGAGATCTGTGCGCTTCCGTCGGAGATAACGCTGTTTACCGTAGGATAAGAAAGCATCGTATCATCCATCCAGATCGAGATCGTCTGATTCAGATACTTTGTCGTAGCGTCTTTGAAAAGCTCCGCACCTTCGGAGTTGAACTGAAGAGAAACTACATACTGAGAAGCACCGTTCTCAGTGATAACTCCTGCTTCGGCTTTTTCGATGTAAGAACCGTCAAGAAGAACTTCCGTCGTTTCCCCTGTCGGAGTCTTCATCACCTGAGTTCCGTCGTCGGTGTAATCAATAGTCTCATATCCGTTTCCCGGACGGAACGTCAAGGTTGCAGTTGCGGAAATTTCCTCAATTGCTTCGTATGGATCGTAGTTTGTAGTTTCCTCTTTCCAAGGAAATCTTACAATAATTCTGTTGGAGCTTTCATCGGCATAAAGCTCGTAGTCTGTGATATTGTTTGAAACCATACGTGTTTCTATAACAGACTTTGCCGATTCAAGCTGCTCCGGTGTCGCGTCAACACCGTCTGCCGGCTGGAAAGTAGCCTCGACACCACCCTTGATGTCAATTCCCCATCTTATATCGTCAACGCCCTTGATCCGGGTAGTAACTATATCGCCTCGCTGAGTGTCAACACCCAAAATAGATGTCACAGCAAGTGCGATGATAAGAACTGCGATGATGAAGAATACAGGTTTTGCAACTCTTTTCATGCGTATAACCTCCGTGATTTTTGATGTTCGTTTTATTCATTGAAACGCTGCGTCCCGCGGCGCAAATTTACGACAAAATAACTCTGCTACCCTAAGATCCGCAGACTGTCCGCATCAAACCCTAAGACAGGACGGATACAGATCATAACGCTCCGCAGACATAAAAACAAACGTAACAGAGTTATTATAAGATTTTTTCAGAAAAAAGTCAATAATAAGATAAAGAATTTGTTAAATAAAATTGATTTTCTCATAAAAATATTGAAAAAATCACTATTTCATCACACTATTCTCAGCCCAAAAGCTTATTTACCGCAGCAAGCTTTACGCACACGCAGAAAATCTTTACAGCCTTCTCCAGTTCTTCAACACTCGGATATGTAGGTGCGATACGGATATTGCTGTCGTCGGGATCTTTACCGTAAGGATAAGTAGCTCCGGCGCCTGTGAGAACTACACCTGCTTCCTTACAAAGTCTTACGACTTCCTTTGCGGTCCCGTTCATCACGTCAACGCTGACAAAATATCCTCCGTTAGGATTCTCCCACTTTGCACAGCCTGTTTCGCGAACCTCGCTTTCAAGAGCGTCCAGAACACACTTGAACTTGGGTGCGATAACAGCCTTATGCTTCTTCATATATTCAATAAGACCGCTGCTGTCTTTGAGGTAGCGAAGATGTCTGAGCTGATTGATCTTATCATATCCGATGGTCTGGAATTTATATCTTTCCTTGAACGACTTCATGTTGTTTTCGGAGCATGCCATAACGGCAACACCTGCACCCGGGAACGTGATCTTTGAAGTCGAAGTGAACATGATAGGAAGATCTTCCGTTCCGTTCTTTTTGCACTCGTCCATGAGATTGAGGAGTTTATCCCCCTCGTCTGCAACATCATGGATAACATAAGCATTGTCCCAGATAATGCGGAAATCCTTTGCAGCAGGCTTTAATGCAGCAAATCTGCGTACTACCTCATCGGAATATGTAATGCCGGTGGGATTAGCGTACTTGGGAACGCACCAGATTCCCTTGATCTTTTCGTCCGAGGAAACAAGCTGCTCAACGAGATCCATATCAGGGCCGTTAGAATCCATTGGAACATTTATCATCTCAATGCCGTAGTATTCTGTAACACCGAAGTGACGGTCATATCCCGGAACGGGACAAAGAAATTTTATATTTCCCTGCTTGATCCAAGGCTCACAGCCGGGTGCGCCCTGAGTCATAAGGCAGGAGATCGTATCAAACATCATATTAAGACTTGAGTTGCCGCCGACAAAAACTTCATCGGAAGAAACTTCAAGAATATCTGCAAACATTTTTTTAACAGCCGGGATACCGTCAAGGATACCGTAATTGCGGCAGTCAAAACCCTCGTCTGTCCTGCAGTCGCTTTCCGAACTAAGTACGTCAAGCATCGGCATGGAAATATCAAGCTGTTCCGATCCGGGCTTACCTCTTGACATATCAAGGCTCAAACCTTCGTTTTTAAATTCCTCATATTTTCCCTGAAGAACATTTTTTTCGGACATCAATTCATCTCTGTTCATTTCTGAATAACACTTCATAATGTCAGCCTCCAAAACCTTTTATAATCGTCCGCTATCTATTCTAATATATAAACGCAAAAAATGCAAGAAAAATTTAAAATTCCTGCAAAATTATCTGTTTTTATCGAATTTTTGATTATTAGAACTCATAATTTGACAATTATAATATAAAAATATGCAAGAGATGACATTTCAGTGACAAAAAAGAACGCCCTCACGATGAGAACGTTCCTAATATGCTGTAATTATAAATTATTATCCGAGAATGCTTATCAAAACACCTGCAGCAACTGCCGAACCAACTACGCCTGCAACATTCGGACCCATCGCATGCATAAGAAGGAAGTTTGACGGATTTTCTTCCTGACCAACCTTCTGTGAAACTCTCGCAGCCATCGGAACAGCGGAAACACCTGCGGAACCGATGAGAGGATTGACTTTTCCGCCGGTCGCTTTGCACATGATTTTTCCGAACAAAACACCGAAAGCTGTACCCATGCAGAATGCAAAAAGTCCCAAACAAATAATTCCGATCGTCTTCCATGAAAGGAACACCTGACCTGTAGCCGTGGAACCAACGGAAAGACCAAGGAATATTGTAATGATATTCATAAGTTCGTTCTGAGCAGTTTTGGCGATTCTGTCGACAACGCCGGACTCTCTCATAAGATTTCCGAACATAAGCATACCTATAAGAGTCGTTGCATCGGGAAGAAGCAGCGCAACCACAACGGTAACAATGATCGGGAACAGGATCTTCTCAAGCTTTGAAACAGAACGAAGCTGAGTCATCTTGATTGAACGTTCTTTTTTAGTTGTGAGAAGTCTCATGATCGGAGGCTGAATGATCGGGACAAGCGCCATATAGGAATAAGCCGCAACAGCAATAGGACCGAGAAGCTCAGCTGCGAGAATCGATGTTACATAAATCGCCGTAGGACCGTCCGCACCGCCTATGATTCCGATAGCGCCGGCTTCTGTCGGGCTGAAACCAAGGATAATAGCTCCGATGAATGTGATGAAGATACCGATCTGAGCCGCAGCTCCGAGAATAAAGCTTTTAGGATTTGAGATCAAAGGACCAAAATCGGTCATAGCGCCGATTCCGAGGAAGATAAGCGGAGGATAAATTCCAAGCTTAACTCCCTGGTAGAGATAGAACAGCAGTCCGCCCGAGGTAGGTTTGTTGTAATATGTAACGCCGTCGATCACGGTTTTCGCGTAAGTGACTATTTCACCGGGGTGATCGGCATTGTAAACATCAACGGGGATAAGCTCCGTTGAACCTCCGAGAGCTATCGCGGGACACAGGTTTACAAGAAGCATTCCGACAGCGATCGGAAGAAGAACCAAAGGCTCGTACTGCTTGCGGATCGCGAGATAAATCAAAAGAAATGATATCAATATCATTACATAGTTTCGCCAGTTCAGTGAAACGAAAGCCGAATCTCCAAGAATCCCGAGAATGGATTCCCACAGTTTAGTTAAAATTTCCAAGACAACACTTCTCCTTTACACCAAAATTCAGAAAGAGCGTGTATTTTCCGCCACTCCGGCAGATTTCCACACCGAACGTCTTTTGGATGACTTTTTGATTGACTTGATCTTCACCGAACCTTCTCCGAAAATAACCTCGATCGCAGCGGCTATCGCAGCGACGATCTCTCCGGGAACGGTTCCGTCATCCTCCTGCGGTTCTTCTTCAACAACCGCAGCCTCAGCTTTTTCCGCAGCAGGCTCGCTCTTCGCAGTCTCGACTTTCTCGTTTTTCTCTTTTTCGCTGTTCTTTTCGCTGATCCTGTTCTGTGCATTATAAACTAACGTACTGTACACTTTAATGATCAGAATAAGCAAAACAAGAACGGAAAAAACGATAACGATACCTGTCAGAAGAATAGCCAAGCCAAGCTTCAGATTTTCCAACATTTCGTTCACTCCTTGCTTATAAATTACCGTAGTGACGGAAAACTCAATTTCCGCCAAATTTTACATTTTATATTATATTATAAAATCCACAAAATTACAACATTTATTACGAAATTTTAAAAAAATTTAAACGACTCTTTTATGACTTGCTGTTTCGGACAGCAATATTCTCTTTATTCACAAATTACGGCTCAAAATAACAAAATAAAAAACAAATCTATTTTTCTTTAATTGTTGTTATTATTCCCAAAATATGTTATACTTATATAAAACTTACTGTCAAGGGTGAAAGGAGATATTTCATGAAACGAAAGGATTACATCTCATGGGACGAATATTTTATGGGGGTCTCTCTGCTTGCGGCGAAACGAAGCAAGGATCCCAACACCCAGGTGGGAGCGTGCATTGTTGATTCGAACAATATCATCCTGTCCACAGGCTATAACGGTTTTCCCATCGGCTGTTCGGACGATGAATATCCATGGACAAGAGAAGGCGAGGAAACGAAATATCCTTACGTTGTTCACGCCGAACTCAATACTATCCTCAACGCGAACGGGAAAAATCTGAGAAATTCAAGGATCTATGTTTCTCTTTTCCCATGCAACGAATGTGCGAAAGCTATCATTCAGTCCGGGATCAAGGAAGTGATCTACCTTTCCGACAAATATGCGGCGTCGCCAAGTACCGCAGCTTCAAAAAGAATGCTTTTATCGGCAGGAGTCAAGTTCAGACAGCTCTCCCCCTCGATCAAAACTCTTGAGATAAATTATAATATAGATTAAACGCCGAGGTTTTTGAATGATAATTTCAACAATTATCGCTTTGATCTGTTTTGTTGCAGTCGTTTTTGAATGTCTGTTCATGTATAACACATTCCGAAAATGTAAAAAAGTTAACTGCAAAGTCATTTCAAGCGAAAAAAAACAAAAACGGGAAAACGGATATCTCGTTGAGGAATATTGGAATACAGACGTAACTTTCCGCTATAAAAGCGAAGAAAAACTGTTTACGCTGAAAACCAGCACCTACTGCGTAAAAGGGCAGTCTTTGAACTGCTATTATTTTCCCGAGAAAGATATCGTTTTCAGAAAAAGAGATATGAAAAAGAAGCTGACCTCATCATCTCTCGTTGTCACGTCGGTGGGGATATTGTTTCTTCTTCTGAATTTTCTTTTTCAAATGACAGGAGTAAGCCGCCTGATAATAAAGAATATTGTCGAGATCCTTGCGGCAGTGATCTCTGCGGTATATCTTCTGATGGGAACATGGCACGTTGGATATTCGCTGAATGCGATCAGAAAAACTTCGAAATCACGGATCATCATTACAGAGGCAAAAATAGTTGACGTGATAATGAAATCACGCCGTTATAATGAAAATATACGCAATACTTACTATCCGGTTTACCACTACTATTTCAACGGTGAATCACACGAAACCCAAAGTAAATTAAAAAGGAAAGAACCGCCTAAGATCGGAAGCACCGCCTCCATATTTGTGGACAGAAAAAAAGGCGGTCCGGTTGAATATAACGATGTTGCAAATTCTCTGATTATGGGAATACTATTCATCCTGATTTCGGGGCTGACCGTTTACGCAGCATGGTTTATGAAATGAATCAAAAAACACACGAACCTGAAAGGAACGTGTGTTTTTTTGATATTATTTTCTTCTGGGACGTCTCGGCGCACTTTCGTTTCCACGCTTGAGAGACGATATCTTCTCATCACTCTGCTGTTTAAACTTAGACATCATATCTTCAAAAGAAGTCGGATTCGCAGTCTTCTGCCACACAAAATCTCCCGGAGAATTTGAACTTTTCATTGAAGGGCGAGGGGAACGCTTATCTCCTCTTTCTTCTCTTTGACCCTTTTGATCACGTTTGCGATAGGGGGGCTTTCCTCCGTTCGGTTTCGGCGAATCATTCTCACCGTTTTCCTGAACTTTTTTCATCGAAAGACTGATCTTGCCGTTCTCATTGACAGCAATAACCTTGACTTTCACAGTCTGACCCTCAGAAAGGAAATCGGTGACATTCTCAACATAAGTGTTTGAAATCTCGGAAATATGTATCATACCGGATTTTCCCTCAGACAAATCCACAAAAGCTCCAAACTTAGTGATACCCGTAACCTTACCTTCTAAGATACTTCCTACTTCAATTTGCATACGATATAATGCTCCCCCTCAATTGTGTTACACTCTGTGCCGTGCGGCACTCGCAATTCGCATCCAAAATTTTTATATCGGGATAATTTTAAAACCTGCGTTCGCAGTTCTCCGATGTTTTAAACTCACCTACCGTGCCATGCGGCACTTGCGATCGGTTGGATGCGATTTAGATTTACTTATTGTGATGTTTATTAATCGCCGGCAATATTAATGAATACCCTTTCGCCCTGCTTCGAGTAGTCAAACTCCTCACGAGCTACGCGCTCAATATAAGCGTCATTCTCGGCGTCTTCAAGCTCATAGACCTGTTTTATCTCATCGTTCTTCACTTCCTGGATAACGATCTCATCATTGAGCTCCTTTAGCTGTTCTTTTCTTTCGGAAATCTCCACCTGTTGATTAACAAGGGTAAAAACAGCATAAAAAGCGAAAATGATTAAAACAAGACTCATCGCCACGTTTATTATACGTTTCTTTTCGGGGCGTTTTTTCTTCTTCATTTTTATCATCCTTCTTAACAGATACAAAACAATAAGCCTACAATAAGATGATTATACACTATTCAGCACCCTTATTGCAAGCAATATTTTTAAATTGTTTTAAATTTTTTTCGTTCTCCATGTTTTTTTACAAAAGCACATGAAATTTGTCTGTATTTATCGTTAAAGTAACAGGCAAACTTTTCAGCACCTTTAGTTATCCATTCAAAAAACTTAACAGCTGCGCCCGAAACGAATCCGAATATTCTTCCAAGGAATTTAAAGACAAACCCACTCAGCATACCAAAAGAAAAACGATAAGAAAAGAAACCGATCAAATGCGAAAAGATCACAAAAGCCCTCAATCTTCCGTTGACCGTTACCTCGGCAAAAAGAAAGCACATCACTCCTGCGGTTGACATAAAAATAATATCCTGAGTCATTACCGCAGCTTTCGAATCAAGTCCGAGATATCTGAGCAGTCTGTACAGATCGTAATATATCCCCAGCGCTGCGCCGAAAACAAAAGCAAAATAAAAAATTTCACTTTGCTGATATACATTCAAATGCACAAAATCACCGTCCGATTCATCTGAAAATGCGCTTGAAAAAATTCTCGTTCGGTCTGTTGTCGGTATAAATCAATGAAGAAACACAGCCCTCTACCGACAGTTCTCCGCTTTCCACCGAAAGCTTTGTTATATTAAGTTCCCTTCCCTGAATAGTCAGCTGACCGTAGTCGGTGTAAGCCACCACAGTCTGTTCATCAAAGCTGTCAACATCATTTACGCCTGAAACGGTAAGTTTTGACCGGTTATCAAGCATTATCATATTTGGTGATTTTTCCTTTTGTTCCGTCATAATTGAACCTCCCGAATAGTCTTATTAATACTATGCAGATCAAAGGCTCAATATTCCGACATATCATAATTAAGGCAATGCCGCACAAGAAACGTTTTACGGCTTAGCATGGTATATGCTCAAGATCAGCTCAGAACCTTATACATCATAGGAGCTTCCTCTTTTTTTGCGTATTCGTTTACGCTGACAACCTCAGCTTTAAAAGGCTTTGAACCAAGCTGAACTTCTATAACATCTCCTATTTTAACGTTATAGGAAGCTCTTTCGACCTTGTCGTTGACGAGAACACGTCCTGCGTCGCACGCCTCATTGGCGACCGTTCTTCTTTTTATAATTCTTGAAACCTTCAGATACTTATCCAATCTCATAATATTCTCCTTGATAATAAATAATATAGCCTATTGTAAAATCAAAAAATCATTCGTTAATAATTTTCCCCAAAACAGATGCGCAGAAAATAAAATTCGGTGCAGACCTACGCCAAAGCCAAGCCTGCACCGGTGATAAGGAACTGTGAAGAAATAAATTTTCAATTTATGCTTAGGGCAATACCGCACAAAGATTGTGCCGAAGATGCGCAGTAGATTTTTTCGGCAGAGTGCATAAAAACGCCGCAGGAATACTGA
>CACYDE010000077.1 GCA_902773045.1 uncultured Ruminococcus sp.
CAGTATGCCTTCGTCCTCCGCCTTGCTCTGCACTCACCGGCATCGTCTCCTTTTGTCCGTCTATTTATTTGGATTGCTATAATTTCCGATCAAAAATCAGACTGCATATTATTCGATCTCGTCCAGAAAATCTTGTATGATCCGAGCACATTCATCGGGCTTTTGTGCATATATCAGATGATCTCCGGGTAAGAGTACCACACGGCAGTTTCCTATTTTTTCTGCGTATGGTTTAACATATTTCTCTCTTACATCTTCACAATCCGACAGATACACCTCATAGGCTGCCTGTGTTCGCTCTTCAAAGCTTTCATAATCGTATAAGTAAGTGGCAGCTTCGATCCGTTCCTCACTAAGTCCGCCGTTTGCTATTATCTCCTCTTTTGTTTGAAAACCACATCCCGCGCAGATATATATTTTGGGAATATCATTTGTTATTATCATATCCCATGTGTCACTAATGTTTTTCAGCTGACATTCCCCTTCGGAAATAACGGCAGCCGAATCAAATGTCATAAGTTCAAGTGCGTCCTCAATTTTCTGCTCATCCGCTGTGTACGCAGGATTTTTTGGAAGAAACGCCCTCAGCGCGACGTTTCCGAAACCAAGCTTATCAAACCAAAGCATTTTTTTCTGCATACTCATATCACGCGGAGGCTCGTCTTCAACATCTATTTGACGGATCTCCGTACCGTCCAAAATGGCAACGCCTTCTACTTCCTGAGGATATTTGCTCGCCCAATACGACGCATATACGCCGCCGATCGAATGAGGCATAAGAACATAAGGCGCTCCTACTCCTGCATTTTTCAAGGCAGTTCGGTAGTCCTCGACAATGTACTCCACGGTCATCTCGTGATCCGTGTCATCGCTTGCGCCATACCCTGCACGGTCAAGAAAGATCACCTGATTATCCTGCTCGAATTGGCGCGTCATTGCCCGCATGGTAATGCATGAATCAGGTACTCCGTAGCCCGCTATGGCAATAATGCGATGTTTGCCTTTTTCATTTCCGAAGCTGACCATGTTCAGCGAATGATCTCCGACCGAAACCAAGTTATAGTATCCTTTTTCTTTCAGAAAATCACGATCGAGTTTTAGGCGTATCTGTCGGGAAACTATCAGAATAATAAGAAGCGCTGCAAGAACAGTTATCAGGGTCAAAATTATCTTCCCGATTAATTTTAATATTTTCTTCGTTTTCATGTCACATCACCTTTTAAATCCATAAACCGAGCCGAACCTGTATTGGGTCACAATTATATTTTATGCAATACCGCTTACGCAACTAACCATTTATGCTTCTCAACGCTGTATATTGGAACAAAAGGAATCATGATGGGTGTTTTCTTAACGTATTCTTTATATTCCGGATCGTCGCCGTAGGTTCTGTTTTGACGGATCTCTAATCGTCTTGCGCCGCCAAACATAACATAGATAATACCGAGATATCCAAGAAGCACAGCGATCCACTGCCAAACAACCGAATAAATATTTATACCTCCGACGAAAACTCCCGTCCAAAAGAGCATTTCTCCAAAATAATTAGGACATCTTACAAGTTTATAAAGACCTGTGTCGACAAATCTTCCGGGATTCTTTTTCTTTGCGGTATTTTTCTGATAATCTGCCAGCGATTCCACTGCAAGACCGGAAACGCTTATCACCGCTCCGACGATAACAAAGATATCCGTACCTCTCTCGTTTTCAAGCCGAAACAAGACCGGCGCTGTTTCACAGGCGTAAAGCAATGCGGCGCTTATCCAAATACAGCATTTTATTAACGGATTCATACCCTTCCCCGATTTTATTTCCTTTTTCATTTTCTCGTTATACGCGGTGCTTTTGAGTTCCCTGACCGCAAGATAACCACCCAGACGGCAGCCGTAAACGATAAACAGCAGACAAGCTGTCAGCGTCCCAACGGTAATGCTGCTTTTAAACATAACAAGCAGTACGATCCCAATAGCTGCCACCGCAAAACCGTAACCGATAGAGATAAACCAAACATATTTTTTAAACCCAATACTGCTGACAACAAGCGCCGCAGCCAATAACGCAAGAAACTTCATTAAATTCCCACTCTCTTTCTTCCGACAAACATACTTTAAATTTCTTAGGGCAATACCGCACAAAGATTGTGCCGAAGATGCGCAGTAGATTTTTTCGGCAGAGTGCATAAAAACGCCGCAGGAATACTGA
>CACYDE010000078.1 GCA_902773045.1 uncultured Ruminococcus sp.
GAACTGAGAGAAAAACACAACAAGGTAATCAGTGATGTTAGGATCATTTCAGAAAACGGTGATGATATTATGCGCCGTGATCTTATCGTTGACTTTGACGATTCGGAAGCATAATGCAGAGAGGACTGTATCCGTATGAATTATCCGAAAGGAGCAAAAAGCGTATTTGTTTGCGGTGCTGGCCATCAGGGGCTGTCAATGGCGGCACATCTTGCACTGAACGGTATTGATGTTTCATTATGGAATCGTACCGAGAAAAATATACACACTATTATAGAAAACAGAATAATACATTGTTCAGGCATTGTTAACGGCGACGCTCATATTTCCAAGGCTTCAAACAAAATAGAAGATACCATAAGCGATTTCATAATGGTCACTACCCCGAGCAGTGCGCATAAGGATATTGCAGCCAGACTTGCTCCGTTTGTTCATAAGGATATGGTTATTATTCTTAATCCGGGAAGAACCTTTGGTGCAATTGAATTTGCGGAAGAATTAAAAATGCAGGGTGTAAAAGAACTGCCCCAGATAGCTGAGACACAAACTATTGTATACACCTGTCGTAAATGCAGTATTGACAGTACAACGATCTTCGCCCTAAAAAAAGATGTTCAGATCGCTACTCTGCGAGGGTGCGATATAAATTATATTATGGGTATGATACCGGATTGTATCAGGGAGTATTTCATCCCCGTAAGCTCTGTTGCAGTAACCTCGCTTTCAAATATAGGTATGATACTTCATTGTGCGCCGGTAATGATGAATGTGGGCTGGATCGAATCTCCAAAGGTTGAATTCAAGTATTATTATGACGGTATCTCTCCGTCGATCGCACATTTTCTTGAAAAAATGGATGCTGAAAGACAAGCTGTAGCAAAAGCCGGAGGATACGAAGTAGAATCGCTTAAACAATGGCTTGAACGGACATATAATGTTACAGGTAATAATTTGTATGAATGTATAAGGAATAATGATACATACAGAGAAATTGATGCTCCTCCGACAATAAACAGCAGATATATTTTTGAGGATGTTCCTAACGGATTGGTTCCGGTGGAGGCAATGGGGCGAGAGTTCGGTGTAAGTACACCTGAAATAACAACAATCATAGATCTTGCATCCTCAGTAATGGATGTTGATTATCGTCAGAAGGGCAGAAAATTCACTTCTGCACAATTAAAAACATATTTTTGAGGGTGTATAATATGGCAGCAAGTAAAAATGAAACTTTCGGATTGATAAAGACATTGGTTGATGCTCATACTATGGGTGTTCATGCAGCGGCGGCTTTACTTCGTGACTGTGGGTATAAGGTCATGATCTCGCCAAAGCCTGTGGAATACGCGATGGAAAGAATAGCATCAGAAAGCGGTCAGAAGGTACTCCTTGACTGGATAGATGATAACCATATAGAAAGAATTGGCTTTTCATACCGACTTGATCCTGATACAGCCGTTGAGCTTATGGGCAGACTGATATATCTGCTGACCAATAAAGGATATTATGGTGGTGCTGATCCGAAGATCAAAAGTATATTCTTTGCCGGACTTACACCGGCCTGCGAAAAAATTGAAAAAGAGTACGAAGGAAGAGTGTCAACATTCAGGGGCGGAGAATCTGCCGAAGAAACACTTTTAGTTATGGGTGTTCCATTCGATGATATTCCAAAAATGATTAAGGAAGGCTGTCAATACGATAAGGATCTTGCAAAATTCGGAGAAAGTATAATAAGATCCGGAGAGTATCTTAAAATGAAACCTCCGGAGCGAAATATGTATTCGGAATTCGGCACAATGAAGGATACTCTTGAACTCAGGCTGGATAATAATTTCAAAGGTGGTTTTCAGCCTATCATCCGAGCACATTCAGGTCCGTATTCTGATGATATGTCAAGAAAGGCAATGCTTAAGGAATATCAGGAATGGTGTCATGAGCTTGGAAAGACCGGGTATCTGGATGTTTTGTCTATCGGTTCCTCACAGCTCTCCCAATCAAACTTCGGAGAAAACTGGGACGGAAAACCCAATGGCGGTGGTGTACCTGTAAATTCAGAACTTGAATATATGGATATCTGGCAGGCAGCAAGACCAATGCTTGTACGCACATATTCGGGTACAAAGAATATGGTAAAGCTTGCCGAAATATATGAACGTTCGATCAATATCTCATGGCACGCTTTATCTCTTTGGTGGTTCAATGAGCTTGACGGAAGAGGACCAAATGCTCTGTATGATAATCTAAATGAACATCTTGAAACAATAAGATATATTGCAACAACAGGCAAACCGGTAGAGACAAATGTACCGCATCATTTTGCTTTCAGAGGTGCTGACGATATTACTTATATTGTTTCGGGATTTCTTGCTGCAAAGGCTGCCAAGAAATACGGAACTAAAACCTTTGTTCTTCAAAATATGCTCAATACTCCACGCAGTACATGGGGCATTCAAGATCTTGCAAAGGGAAGGACACTTCTGAAACTTGTCAAAGAACTTCAGGATGATAATTTCCGGGTTATTCTTCAATCAAGAGCCGGACTTGATTATTTTAAGCCTGATCTTGAGACTGCTAAAGTGCAGCTTGCAACAGTAACCGCATTAATGGACGATATTGATCCTTTCAATGAAATGAGTCCGGAGATAATTCATGTTGTAAGCTACAGTGAGGCTCTGTTCCTTGCAACTCCAGATATTCTTAACGAAAGTATCAAGATCACAAGAACATCACTTAATGAATACAGACGGCTTAAAAAGTTGGGGCTTACATCAAATGTTATGACCGACGATATTCTTAAACGGCAATCAGAACTTGAGACAGCCTGCAGAAAGATAATCAAAGCTATGGAGGAAAATATTCCTGATCTTTACAGCCCAAAGGGATTGTATTTAGCATTTGTCTGCGGATGGCTACCTGTTCCTGAGCTGTGGTCTGATTCTGATGAATTCGTTTACGCCAAAGGCTGGGGAACAAGAATGACAAACGGTGGTGTTGTACTTTGTGATCATGATCTGATAGTATCAACAGATACCAGAATAAATCGCTGTATTAGTAATATGCCCGATGCAGAATACATATTCAAACACAAATACCTAAAGGATTCGGTGATATTATGATCCATCTCATCACAGGAAACGGAAAAGGGAAAACAACAGCATCTGTGGGTCTTTCAGTAAGGGCAGCCGGACATGGTTTTAAGGTTCTTTTCATCCAATTTCTGAAGGATGATAGCTCAGGAGAAATCGGAATACTGAAAAAAATACCGCAAATTACTGTGCTTCATGCCCCATGCAATTATGGATTTACATTTAATATGACAGAAGACCAGTTAATAGAATCTGCCACTGAATACAGTAAGTTGCTTGATAAGGCTATTGAATCAGATGCATTTCTGATAGTTCTTGATGAGGTTTTGCATGCTATGAATGCGGGACTGATTAAAGAGGAACAGTTAAAAAAACTGCTTGAAAAGGATACAGAAATAGTCCTTACAGGGTGGGATGCTCCGGATTGGCTGATGGAAAAAGCAGATTATATCTCGGATATCAAAAGCCTGAAGAACCCTTATACAAACGGTGTTGATGCAAGGGTTGGGATTGAGTTTTGAAATTTGTGTTCCAGCACTTAACCTAAGAATAATACTCAACTGTGCTCCCTTACTTAAAATGAGAAAATCCCTGTAATTAATACGGCAAAATAAGATAAAACCTAACAATAGTTCAAATCAGATTAAATAAAATGATTAATTACCAACGAAAGCGGTAAACACAAAAATTCCATCGCATTTATATTGAAAAAATCAGCTATAATGAATAAAAAAGATCCGACCGAATCCTTCTCTTGTGAGTGTTTTTCATCCTTTCGAGTAATACTGTATGAGAGTTGTTGTATGTCGAAAAAGATGAGAAAATGCTACTTTATTTTTGCGGCTTGTGAGCGACTTCAAATAATTTGTATGAACAATTAAGTAATTATGGAGGAAATTGACAGATATGACTGATATTCAAAAAGTAATATTAGAGATTTTTAAGGCTCTTCCCTAAAACCTGTGGGTAAGAACCGATAAAATGTGAATAAAACAAAGCGTCACGAAGCTCCACATGATATACTTGAA
>CACYDE010000079.1 GCA_902773045.1 uncultured Ruminococcus sp.
AAGGGCACGCGCCAATGGGCGTATGTCGAGGACGACAACGCAGCTATGCGCTTACCGGGGCGTCGAACTTGTCTGGATATTTGTTTGGTTTGCTATAGTATTCCTGCAAAAATTTGCCTTGTGCAGAACAAATTATCCTAAGCATAAATTGAAAATTTATTTCTTCACAGTTCCTAAGAGAATGCTGCTTGCAAAATCAGGGGATATGGGTGACGTCGATAAAGCAGAATCAGATGCTTTATTGAAAGACGATACTGTTTAAGTTGTGGATATTGATCGTAAAATGGATAATTTACAAATCGGCTGAAATGTACGTACAAAAAAGGAGAAATGATGTGTGAAAATTGTTGTTGATGCGTTCGGCGGAGATAACGCGCCGGTCGAAATTCTGAAAGGCTGCGTTCAGGCGGCAGAGGAAACAAAAGACATTGAAATTATCGTTACCGGTCCGGAGGACAAGATAAAAACGGCTGCGGACGAAAATCAGATAGATATCTCAAAGCTTTCTGTGAGAAGCTGTGAGGAGATCCTTACCATGGAGGATCACGCAACCGATGTTGTGAAGAAAAAGAAGAATTCTTCGATGGCGGTCGGACTTAAAATGCTTGCGGACGGCGAGGCAGACGCGTTTCTTTCCGCAGGAAACAGCGGTGCGCTTATCACAGGAGCTACGCTTATCGTTAAGAGAATAAAGGGTATCAAGCGTCCTGCTTTCTCTCCGATAATCCCTAAGGCCGAGGGTATGTTTATGCTGATAGACGGTGGAGCCAATGCGGAATGTAAGGCGGATATGCTCCAGCAGTTCGCTGTTATGGGTTCGGTTTATCTTGAAAAAGTTATGGGTGTGAAAAATCCGAGAGTCGGTCTTGCTAATGTCGGAACGGAAGATCATAAGGGAGATCCTCTCAGATTGGAGACGTTTGCTCTGTTAAAGAACACACCGGTCAATTTTATCGGAAATGTCGAGGGAAGAGATATTCCTCTTGACGGCTGCGATGTTCTTGTGACCGACGGTTTTACGGGTAATTTAATTCTTAAAACTTATGAGGGCGTTGCTATCGCCTTGATGGATAAGATAAAGAACGTTTTCAAAAAGAGTGCAAAGAACAAGCTGGCTGCCGCGATGGTTCTCAACGATATGAAGGAGCTTAAAAAATCGGTCGATTCAAACGTTTACGGCGGCGCTCCTATTCTCGGAGCCGCGAAGCCTGTTTTTAAGGTTCACGGAAACGCAACGGCGGTAACAGTGAAAAATGCGATAGCGCTGACGAAGCAATATGCGGAAACCAACGTGATAAAGGAAATTGAGGAAACGGTTTCAAAGCTTGACCTTAAGGGGTGATTTTGATGTATAAACCTGACAGGACTATAAACCTGAATTCTCTTCAGGAAGAGATCGGTTACAAATTCAAAAACAAAAGCTTTGTTGTGACCGCGCTCACTCATTCGTCCTTTGCCAATGAGCTGCATGACGGGACAAAGTATAACGAGAGATTGGAATTTCTCGGCGACAGCGTTCTCAGTATTGTTGTTTCGGATTATATTTATCTCAATTGTCCCGAACTTCCGGAGGGAAAGCTCACAAAACTCAGAGCTGCGCTTGTCTGTGAAAAAACGCTTTACGTTTACGCTAAGAAGATACATCTCGGTTCTTACATAAGGCTTTCACGCGGTGAAAAGAGAACGGGAGGCGACGACAGACCTTCGATCCTTTCCGACGCTTTCGAAGCTTTGATCGCGGCGATCTATCTTGACGGAGGGATCGAACCTGCGAGAGAATTTATTCTCCGTTTTGTTGTTCCCGATATCAAAAGCTCCAAGCCCAAGAAATTAAAGGATTACAAGACCGCGCTGCAGGAAATAATCCAGAAAAATCCCGAGGAACGGCTTACATATGTCCTTGTGAAGGAAACCGGTCCCGATCATGACAAGCACTTCGTTGTGGAGGTTCATCTGAACAGCAATGTGATCGGAAAGGGCGGAGGAAGAAGCAAGAAAGAAGCCGAACAGCAGGCAGCAAGAGAAGCACTTGAGCTTATGGGTTATTAATTATGAAGCACGGTAATATTTCGATTTTTGTTCCGCATAACGGCTGCCCTCACCAATGTTCCTTCTGCAATCAGCGCAGTATTACGGGTGTTGTGCATCAGCCCGATGAGGAAGATGTTGATAAAGCGGTCGAACAGGCGCTGAGTTCCCGAAAAAAATATGATTATGAAATAGCGTTTTTCGGAGGAAGTTTTACTGCGATCGAAAGAGATTATATGATCTCGCTGCTACAAGCCGCGTATAAATACGTTGAAAATAAGACCGTTCGTGGGATCAGGATATCAACGCGTCCCGATGCGATCGACGACGAGGTAATGTCTGTACTTAAAAGGTATGGAGTTGACGCGGTGGAACTTGGAGCGCAGAGTATGTGTGATGATGTTCTGCTCATGAATCAGAGAGGTCACACAGCCGAGGACGTCAGAACTGCCTCTTCACTGATAAAGAAATATGGGATATCTTTGGGACTCCAGATGATGACCGGGCTTTTCGGCAGCAGCGAGGAGAAGGATATTCTCACCGCAAAAAAAATTATTGAATTAAAACCCGATACCGTTCGTATTTATCCCACAGTTACACTTGGGAAAACTATGCT
Source organism: uncultured Ruminococcus sp. (assembly GCA_902773045.1). Taxonomy (GTDB): domain Bacteria; phylum Bacillota; class Clostridia; order Oscillospirales; family Acutalibacteraceae; genus RUG592. The sequence goes on from CACYDE010000079.1 coordinate 2,645, forward strand.
CGGAGAGCTTTATGAAAACGGCAGATATAAGCCGCAGGAGCTTTCGGAGTCGGTTAATCTGTGTGCTTTATTGTTAAAGATGTTTTCGGAAAATAACATAGAGGTTATCCGACTCGGACTGCATTACAGCGAAGAGCTTGAAAAGAGCATGCTGTTTAATAATTATCACCCGGCGTTCAAGGAACTGTGCGAGAGCAGAATAATGCTTGATGAATTTGTAAAAATTATTTCGGAGGGAAATTTTCAAAAGGGAAGTCTGCTGAAAGTTTCCGTTAATCCTTCGAGTGTTTCGAAATTTGTCGGTCAGAAAAAGTCCAATATTATTAAGATAAAGGAAATGGGTTTTGATGTAAAAATTGTGCAGGACAGAAATTTATCGGCTTATGAATTGTCTGTTGTGTGATATAATTTATTTTTCCGTCAAGGGGTGAAAATGTGTTATTAAAATCTTTGGAAATTCAGGGCTTTAAAACTTTTCCCGATAAAACCAAGCTGACCTTCGATAAAGGGATAACGTCTGTTGTCGGTCCTAACGGCTCGGGAAAAAGCAACATCAGTGACGCGATCCGCTGGGTTCTCGGCGAACAGTCTCCTAAGGCGCTGAGATGTTCAAAAATGGAGGACGTTGTTTTCAACGGAACGGACAATCGAAAAAAAGTCGGATATGCCGAAGTTACCCTGACGATAGAAAACCATGACAGATCCCTTCCTTTTGACGGGGACAGCGTTGCGGTCACAAGACGTTATTACCGTTCCGGCGACAGCGAATATCTGATAAATAAAGCTTCCGTAAGACTAAAAGATATTCATGAGCTTTTCATGGATACAGGACTCGGACGCGACGGATACTCAATGATAAGTCAGGGAAAAATAGACAGCATCGTCGCTTCAAAAAGCGAGGACAGGAGGGAGATATTCGAAGAGGCTTCGGGTATCTCGCGTTATCGCTACAGAAAAACGGAAGCAGAGCGAAAGCTGAATCAGACCGAGGAAAATCTTCTGAGACTTCGAGATATCCTTTCGGAGCTTGAAGACAGAGTCGGCCCGCTCGAAAAGCAGGCAGCTAAGGCGAAAGCCTATCTTGAATATGCGAAGGAAAAGGAAGGGCTTGAGATCGCGCTTTGGCTTGATACTCTCGAAAAATCGAGCAAGATCCTCAGAGAACAGGAGGACAAGATCGCAGTCGCGCGCAGTCAGCATGAGAGCGCAGTTAAAACGCTTGAAGAGATAGAAAAGGAAACGGAAACTATCTACAATTCCACCGGAGAATTTTCTTCAAAGATGGACGAGATCAGAAGACAGAACTCCGAACTTGAACAGGAGATCGGAGAGATCAGAGCCAAGATCTCGGTTGAAGAAAATAACATTAAACATAATCTTTTAAGCATCGAACGTTTCAACAGCGATCTGGAGCGAATTGACGCGGTCTGCGAGAATATCAAAAAGGAAACGGAAGAGAAAAAACAGAAGATCAGGGATTACGAAGAAACTCTCGCCCAAAAAAAAGAAGAATTCAACAAAACGGCTGTTCTTCTTTCCGAACTCGCCGAAGACGACGGAAAGAGTTCTTCGCTTCTTAATGAGTATAATTCAACTTTGACCCGTCTTAATATCGAACTTGCCAACGCAAGAGTCGCAAAGATGACCGGTTCGTCTTCGATATCGGATATCAAATCAAGACTTGCAAATATCGACCAATCGTTATATACTAAAAACAGACAGCTTGACGAGCAAAGGGAAGCTTTTAAAGACTTCAGTGAGATGCGAAGCGAATCCGCTCAGCAGCTTGTCTCTTTGACAAACTCGGTCAAGGGAGGCGAGCTGATGCTTCTGCAGAAGCAGAAGAAACGTGACAGCGTCAAAGCGTTGGGAGATAAGCTGACTCTTGATATCAATGAAATTCAAAGACGTATCTCTTTTCTTGAAAATCTTGAACGAAATCTTGAGGGCTTTAATCAAAGCGTCAAGGTTGTTGTTAAAGAAGCGAGAAGCGGAATGCTGGGGGGAATTCACGGTCCTGTTTCAAGAGTAATAAAAGTTCCGGCGGAATATGCCGTTGCGATCGAAACCGCTTTGGGAGCTTCAATGCAGAATATCGTGACCGAAACGGAGGAAGACGCGAAAAAAGCTATTGCTTTTCTTAAAAAGAGGGACGCAGGCCGTGCGACTTTTCTTCCGATGTCCACGATAAAGGGTAATGAATTGAAAGAAAACGGACTTGAATCATGCCGTGGATTTGTCGGGGTTGCAAGCACGCTTTGCACGTGTGAAGCGAGATACACCGGGATCCTGCGCTCTCTCCTCGGAAGGATATGTATCGCGGAGGACCTTGACTGCGCGGTTGAAATAGCGAGACGTTTCGGATATCGTTTCAGAGTCGTAACTCTTGACGGTCAGGTCGTTAACGCGGGCGGATCATTGACGGGCGGATCACTTAATCGAAAAACAGGACTTCTCAGCCGTGTCGGTGAGATCGAAAAGGATAAGAAAAAACTCGGAGAACTCAACGAAAAGCTGGAAGAAAACAAAAAAGCTTTCACTCAGAGTCAGTCGGACTGCGGAAGCGCAGAAGCGAAGATTGTCGGAATGAGAGCGGAGCTTTCTGCTGCTCAGGAAGAAAAGTTTCGTATCGAAGCAGAATGTAAATCGTCGGAGGAACAGATCAAAACTCTTTCGGAGTCGATCAAGGAACTCGAAAACGAAAAGCAAATGCTTCTTGTTCGCAGCGGAGATCTGAACGATTCGCTTTCTAAAGCGGAAACGGAACTTGCAAGGATCGAAAAGGAGATAAAAACGGCTCAGGAAAAAATTGAAACTCTCTCGGGCACGATGGAACAGCAGGGAGAAAAAAGAGAATCTCTCACGGCGGAGCTTCAGGATATAAAACTTGAGACTGTGGCTTTGAATAAAGACATAGAGGCATTGCGATCCGAGATCGCGTCTGCGGAGCTTTCCGGTTCGGATCAGGATTCAAAAAAAGCAGAGATCCTTTCCGAAATAGAAAAAGTTAAAAAGATGAATAAGGAAACCGAAAATACGATATTTTCCTTTAAGAATAATGAAACAAAGCTCAGAAGAGATGTTGCATACAATAACGAACGTATAACCGATCTGAGCGCGGAGAGGGCAAAGCTTGAAAAGAGAAATGCGGAACTGAGAAAACTGGAACGCGAGAAATCCTCCGAAAAGGAAAATATCGGTCAGGAGCTGGCGCGTCTTGAGGAGAGAAAAAATAACCTTAACAAGCAGTATGAAGATATTATCCGTAAGCTGTGGGACGAGTATGAACTCACTCCGCGTCAGGCAAAGGAAACGGCAGTCAAGATCGAAAATATATCTGCCGCTCAGAAAAGACTGAGTGAACTTAAATCTAAGATCAAAGCCCTCGGAAGCGTTAATGTTGCGGCGATAGACGAATATAAAGAGGTGTCGGAGCGTTACGAATTTATGAAAGCGCAGGTCGGCGACGTAGAAAAATCAAAGAAGGAGATAATTTCTTTGATAGGCGATCTGACCAAGCAGATGAAGGAAATATTTATCGAACGCTTTGCCATGATAAATAAGAATTTCGGCGAAACTTTTAAAGAGCTTTTCGGCGGCGGAAACGCGTCGCTGTCTCTAACGAATGAGGAGGATATTCTTAACAGCGGAATCGACATCAAATGTCACCCGCCGGGAAAGCTTGTTTCTCATCTTGAACTTCTTTCGGGAGGGGAAAGGGCGCTGGTTGCGATAGCTCTCTATTTTGCTATCATGAAAGTAAGCCCTGCGCCGTTTTGTGTTATGGACGAGATCGAAGCGGCGCTTGACGAGGTGAATGTCGACCGTTTTGCTCAGTATCTCAGGAGAATGAACGACAACACTCAGTTTATCCTCATCACTCACAGACGAGGAACGATGGAAGAAGCCGACGTTCTTTACGGTGTTACGATGCAGGACGAGGGAATTTCAAAGCTGCTTGAACTTCATTCAAGCGAAGTTGCGGCAGGATTTACCAATTTAAGGTGATAATAATTATACGATAAAAAGAAAAGGGTGATGGTATGGGTTTATTTGCGAAAATTAAAGAAGGACTTAAAAAGACGCGCGACACTGTTGTGGGTCAGATCGATTCGATGCTTAAATCCTTTACAAAAATAGATGAGGAGCTTTTTGAAGAACTTGAAGAGCTTCTTGTCATGGGAGATGTGGGAATAACCACATCGCAGAAAATATGTGAGGAACTGAGAAAAAAAGTAAAAAAAGAAGGCGTTACAAATCCGAAAGAGGTTCACAGGCTTCTTGAAGAGATAGTTGCCGATATGCTTGAAGGCGGTCAGGAACTGAACATCGAAACAAAACCGTCGATCATTCTTGTGATAGGAGTTAACGGAGTGGGAAAAACCACGACGATAGGAAAGCTTGCGAATAACCTGAGAAAGGACGGGAAAAAGGTTCTTCTTTCGGCTGCCGACACATTCCGTGCGGCGGCGATCGACCAGCTTGAGGTTTGGGCTGAGAGAAGCGGCTGTGATATCGTGAAGCAGAAAGAAGGTTCCGATCCCGCAGCGGTGGTTTACGATTCCATTCAGGCTGCCAAGGCAAGGAAAGCAGACGTTATTATTGCCGACACGGCTGGACGTCTCCATAACAAAAAGCACCTTATGGACGAGCTGGCAAAAATAGGCAGAATTATTGACAGAGAACTTTCCAACGCTGACAAAGAGGTTCTTCTTGTTCTTGACGCAACGACCGGACAGAATGCAGTTAATCAGGCGAGAGAGTTTAAAAATGCTGCCGGAATCACAGGTATCGTCTTGACTAAGCTTGACGGAACTGCAAAAGGCGGCGTGGTTCTTTCGATCAAGGAAGAACTTGACGTTCCGGTCAAGTATATCGGAGTCGGAGAACAAATCGACGATCTTCAGCCTTTCAGTCCCTCGGATTTCGCGAAGGCACTTTTTGCTGTCGAGAAAGATGATTAAAAAATATGAGATCGGTGATGGGGATTGACTATGCGTAAATTTATAATTGCTTCGAACAATAAAGGCAAGCTTGACGAATTCGGCAGAATTCTTGATCCGCTGGGGATCAAGGTCGTAACGGCGAAAAGCGAAGGTCTTGTCCTTGATGATGTTGAGGAAACGGGAACAACTTTTTCCGAGAATGCTTTCATTAAGGCAAGTGCAGCTTTCAAAAAAACCGGGCTGCCGTCGATCGCGGACGATTCAGGGCTTTCGGTAGACGCGCTCGGAGGTGAACCGGGAGTTTATTCTGCCAGATACGCAGGGGAAAATGCCTCGGATGAGGATAAGATCAACAAGCTTCTGAAAAATCTTGAGGATGTTCCTTTTGAAAAAAGAACGGCACGTTTTATCTGTTCGATCTGTTGTATTGTTGATGAGGAAACGGTTATTACCGCCGAGGGAAGCTGTGAAGGCATTATTTCGGAGAAACCCTGCGGCAGCGGCGGATTCGGCTATGATCCCGTTTTTCTTGTGGAAAACGGAAGAACTTTCGCTCAGATATCATCGGAGGAAAAAGATAAACTTAGTCACAGGGGAAAAGCCCTCAGGGAACTTTCGGAAAAGCTTTCGAGTTTGAAATAAAGAATATTCATGACAGGCGATCGTGAAATGGTTGAGGATATGTGCCCAAGTAGTATTTTTGCTGCTGAAAGCCGGGAGAACGACGGACGGCGGCGGAGAAGATCGTGAAACGAATGATATTTCTAACCGCTGTTATTTTGCGATCGGCTGAAATATTCCTGCATAAAGGAGAAATTTAATGCTTACAAGTAAACAAAGAGCTTATTTGCGTTCACTCGCAAACAGCATAGACACAATAGTTATGGTTGGAAAAGGGGGAATGAGCGATCAGATCATCACTCAGGCTGCCGACGCTTTAAAAGCAAGGGAACTTATCAAAGGAAAAGTTCTTGAAAGCTGTGAACTTTCGGTAAGAGAAGCAGCGGAGCTGATCGCAGAGGGAACCCGATCGGAGGTCGTTCAGGTAATAGGAACTAAATTCGTTCTATACAAGAGAAACGACAAAGAACCAAAGATAGAGCTTCCGAAATCAAAAAAGAAATAAATACAGGCTGACATCAATTTGTACGAATCCGAACGCCGCAGGCACAGTTAATAAGTTTTTGAAAGACGAACGAGTATTTCAAAGAAGCCGGTCAAGAGCTGACCGTAAAAATCAGCCTTCGGTCGGGCGCGTGAGGTTATGTAACTCTAAAACTATCT
>CACYDE010000080.1 GCA_902773045.1 uncultured Ruminococcus sp.
ACGCCGGTATGCCTTCGTCCTCCGCCTTGCTCTGCACTCACCGGCATCGTCTCCTTTTGTCCGTCTATTTATTTGGATTGCTATAATTAATATTTGGAAAGTTTGAGTATATAATATTCTCCCGGAAGTTAGTCATATTATTCCAAAACAAATTTTGAAATAATCATTATAACGCAGACTGCGCCGCACGTCTTTCACTCAGAAGACTGCTCAGCGCCGTTGCACTGCTGCTGTGACAACAGGCGATCGGGATATTGTTTTTTTTCGCTTCCTGAGAAGCGCTGAGAACCATTTTGTGAGAAACGGTGTTTGTGAAAAGAATCATAAGATCCGGACTACCGATCTTCTTTTTTATCGCGCCGCTTTCTTTTGTAAATATCTTCGCTTTATATCCGAAACTTTTGCAAATGGATTCATATTGATTTTCCATTCGTTCGTTTCCTCCGACAATTACTACACTCATAAATCCTCCTGCTGTTTCTGTAAAAATCACGTTTACAGAAATCAAAAATAGCATCATGTAAGTTAGGTTAAACTAACATTTATAATGATACACCACTCGTTAAAATTTGTCAAGAGTTTAACGAAACAAATAACATAGAAAAAACGGCTCTCCGTTTCAAAAGACAGACAGCCGTTTCATTTTCATAATATTATTTTATTCAAGCTCAAACGCGCCGGTGTAAAGCTGATAGTACTTGCCTTTTTCCGAGATAAGCTGTTTGTGGCTTCCCCTTTCGATGATCGTTCCAAGCTCCAGAACCATGATGACATCGGAGTTTTTGACTGTGGAGAGTCTGTGAGCGATCACAAAAACAGTCCTTCCGTGCATGAGCGAATCCATGCCTTTCGTCACAAGAGTTTCGGTTCTCGTATCAATTGACGAAGTAGCTTCGTCAAGGATCATTACAGGAGGATCAGCCACCGCTGCACGGGCGATCGAAAGCAGCTGTCTCTGACCCTGAGAAAGACTTCCGCCTGTTCCGTCGATCATCGTGTTATATCCGTCCGGAAGACGTGAAATAAAGTCATCCGCATTCGCAAGCTTAGCCGCCGCAATACATTCTTCATCCGTTGCGTCAAGCTTTCCGTAACGGATATTATCCATTATTGTTCCCGTGAAAAGATTTGTTTCCTGGAGGACCATTCCAAGGGAACGGCGAAGATCCGCTTTTTTGATCTTGTTTATATTTATCCCGTCATAGCGTATCTTTCCGTCCGCAATATCGTAAAACCTGTTGATAAGGTTTGTGATAGTTGTTTTTCCGGCGCCAGTCGCTCCTACGAATGCAACCTTTTGACCCGGCTCGGCGTATATTGTTACGTTGTGAAGAACGATCTTTTCCGGAACGTAACCGAAATCAACATCGAAAAGGCGAACGTCGCCTTTAAGCTCCGTGTAAGTTGTAGTTCCGTCGCCGTGGGGATGTTTCCATGCCCACAGACCTGTTCTCTCTTCGCATTCAACGAGATTCTCTCCTTCGCGCTTTGCATTGACGAGAGTAACGTATCCGTCGTCAACCTCACTCTTCTCATCCATGAGCGAGAAAATTCTCTGAGCGCCCGCAAGAGCCATAACGATCGAGTTGAACTGCTGGGACACCTGACCGATCGGCGCGGAAAAACTTTTTGAAAGCTGGAGGAATGAGACGATAGCTCCAACGGTGATTACTCCGCCCTTTCCCGAAAGAGCAAGAACAGCTCCGACAATAGCGACTACGACATACTGCAAATTTCCTATATTCATCATGATAGGCATAAGCATATTTGCGAACTGGTTAGCGTTATACGCAGATTCATAAAGCTCCTCGTTGAGCTTATCAAAATCTTCCTTCGCAGCTTTCTCGTGACAGAAAACCTTGACAACCTTCTGACCTGTAATCATTTCCTCGATATAGCCGTTGACCTTTCCGAGAGAATGCTGCTGACCGATAAAGTATTTTCCGCTGCGTCCTCCGACCGTTTTTACAACAAACATCTGAACGATGACGAAAAGCAATACTACAATAGTAAGATACCAACTCGTATAGAGCATTCCGCAGAATACGGCAATAATTGTTATTACGGAATTGAAAACCTGAGGAATACTCTGAGAGATCATCTGACGGAGAGTGTCGGTATCATTGGTATAATAGCTCATGATGTCTCCGTGGGTATGTGTGTCGAAATATCCGATCGGGAGCGTCTGCATGTGCTCAAACATATCGTCACGAACTCTTTTAAGAATTCCCTGAGAAATTGTTATCATCAGCCTCTGATAGAGATACGCTGCCGATATTCCGCACGCATAGATACATGCCATAGTAATCAGCGCTTTAGTAAGCTCGGTAAAATCGGGGCTGACCTGCTCAACAAGCGGCATAATGTAGCTGTCGATCAGAACCTTGAGGAACATTGAGCCGATAACGTTCACTACAGAGCTTATCAATATACATACAAGTACAAGGAAGAATCGTCCCTTATAATTCGAGAAAATATACGATAAGAGTCTCTTAACGGTCGTTCCGTCAATTTTAGGCATCTGATGCTTTGGCGGCATATTGCCGTTAGGGGAATCGGATTCTTGTTTTTTCACCGGATCTTTACCCGCAGGCGAAACCTTTTCGGAAGCTCCCGGATCACTCCGGTCTTTCGCTTCAGGTTTTCCTTCGGTTTTGCTTTTTGAGTCCGAGCGGAGCTTCTCTTCATTCGCAGGCTTGGTCTTAGCCTTGTTTTTTGATTTACTCTTACTCATCATCTTTTCCCCCTTTCACCTGTGATTCGTAAACCTCTCGGTATATTTTGTTTGATTTCATAAGCTCTGCGGGAGTTCCGAAGCCGTTGACCTTTCCGCCGTCAAGAACAATGACCTTATCCGCGTCCTCAACCGAAGAAATTCTCTGAGCGATAATGAATTTTGTTGTGTCCGGAATTTCTTCTGCAAAAGCTTTTCTGATGAGCGCGTCGGTCTTTGTATCGACTGCACTTGTTGAGTCGTCAAGGATAAGTATCTTCGGCTTTTTGAGAAGCGCACGGGCAATACAAATTCGCTGCTTTTGACCGCCCGAAACGTTTGTTCCGCCCTGTTCGATATATGTATCGTATTTATCGGGGAATTTTTCTATGAAGTCATCAGCCTGAGCAAGCTTGCAGACTCTGACCAGCTCTTCATCCGAAGCGTCGGGATTTCCCCATCGGAGATTTTCCTTGATCGTTCCCGAGAAAAGAACGTTTTTCTGAAGAACCATTGCAACTTCATTTCTCAGAGTTTCAAGGTCATATCTGCGGACGTCCTCGCCGCCGACAAGAACTCTTCCTTTAGTCGCGTCGTAAAGTCTCGGAATAAGCTGAACAAGACTCGACTTTGATGAACCTGTTCCTCCGATCACGCCTATTGTTTCACCTGATCTGATATTGATGTCAACATCGCTGAGACAATATTTTTCTCCGCCGTTATAGCTGAAAGAAACATTTTCAAATTTCACGGAACCGTCTTTGACCTCCATGATCGGATCTTTATCGTTTTTGATGTCCGACTCTTCGGTGAGAACTTCGTCGATTCTTTCCATCGAAGCACGTGAAATTATGACCATCATAAATATCATTGACAGCATCATAAGATTCATCAGCATCTGCATAAGATACGCGAACATACTCGTGAACTGACCGGTGGTCATTCCGAGCGCAGGATCATTGTGAGCGGAAACGATCAGTCTTGAACTGAACCACGATATAAGGATCATGGACATATATATCACAAACTGCATCAAAGGCATATTAAAGATAATTATCTTCTCTGCTTTAATAAAAAGATCATAGATCTCCTTTGAGATATTTTTGAATTTCTTATCCTCATAATCCTCTCGGACAAAAGATTTAACGACTCTGATTCCGTGAAGATTTTCGCCTACAACATTATTGAGCTTGTCGTATGTCTTAAAAACCTTTTCAAAAAGAGGGTGAGCATGAGAAAATATCAGAAGAAAGCCGATCAGCAAAATCGGAACAACTCCAAGCAGGATAGCGGCTATTTCCGAATTGATCCTGAATGCCATAACGAGACTGAAAATTATCATAGCCGGGCTTCTGAACGCTGTTCTCACGATCATCATATAGGCATTCTGAACGTTCGCAACATCCGTGGTCAGACGAGTAACAAGGCTTGAGGTTGAGAATTTGTCGATGTTTGAGAAAAAAAAATTCTGGACATTATAGTACATATCCTTTCTCAGGTTTTTCGCAAAGCCCGCCGCGGCCTTTGCCGCAAACTTTCCGGCAAGTGCGCCGAAGGTCAGGGAAACTATGCAGCAGACAACGAGAGTCACACCCGTTTTTAGAATATACGACATATCGTTTTTGTATATTCCATAGTCAATGAGGTTCGCCATGAGCAGAGGTATGATAACTTCAAGTATTACTTCGCATACAACAAAAAGCGGAGATAATATTGAAGCTGATTTATACTCTCTGACAGAAGCGAAAAGTCTTTTTATCATCGCTTTCACTCCTTATATAAATTTATGTTTTCATTGATTTTTTCAAGGATAGAATAGAAAATATCAAGTTCTTCATCGCTGATCCCTTTCCGGAGAGTCTTTTCAAATTCAACGGTATTGGCATGAATGATACCGCAGAGTCTGAGAGCCTTTTCGGTGAGAACAATTTTTTTCAGCCGCGCGTCATGATCCACGGAAACACGGTCGATGTACCCCTTTTTTTCCATGAGAGATATAATAGCGGAGGAAGTCGAGCGGCGGATCGAAAACTCGTATTCGATATCCTTCTGAAAAATATCCTCTTCTCTGTGGTCATAAAGGTACATAATAAGCCAACAATTCGCCGACGTCACATCCTCGTCGATCTCCGTCTTACAATTCACTGCGGAAGCGCGCCTGATGCGGTTCGAAAGAATTTTTATATCCTTTCCTATGAACCTGTCCTTTTCATACACGTAATCACCACCATAATAAAAAAATCAAGCGTACAAACCGTTCTATCACGAACAGTTAGCACGCTAACATTATAACATACAATGTAAAAATCTGTCAATCAAATTGTTTGAATAAGGAATTGTTCATAATCGAAAGACTTCACTGACATCGGCAATATATTATCAAAGCAGCAAGTCTTTCAGCTCGTCTGCGCTGTCAAGAACGGTGACTCCGTAACGTCTGAGAACATCGGCTCCCTGATGCCCCTTTGCGATCAAAACACAATCCGCACCCACCTTTTCAGCCGTTTCAAAATCATGATACATATCTCCGATAAAAAGGGTTTCCTTTGGATCAAAACCATACTTCTCGACCACTTTCACCGCACGGTCGCTCTTGTCTCCGCAATCTATATCGTCCGACCCTGAAAGAAATTCAAAATAGCCGTTAAGACCGAATTTTTTCAGGCTGTTTTCCAGACGTGAGCTTTCGAACCCGGAAATGACTCCCTGACGAATATTCTTTTCGGAAAAATGCTTTATCGCAGAAACGACCTCGGGGAAAACGTCAGCCGATTCGAAAAGCTTGTCATAATTCGAAACAAAGCGTTCGGCGATCTGTGAGAAATCGTAATTTTCCATTTTAAAAATTTTATTATAAAAATTGATGATAGGCATCTCACACTCTTTGAGATAATATTCGAGTGTGATCCCCGGAAGTCCGTAAGACTCCAGAACAAGATTCTCCGCGTCAACCGCAAGCCCGGCGTCATCAATTATCGTTCCGTTATAATCCCAGACAATATTTTTATATTTCATATCAATCAACCGTTTTTTCCTTATTTTCGCTTTCTTGTTTCGGTTCGGAAAACGGAACAAGCTTTTTCTTTATCGACATACCGTTGTAGTTGATCTTAAACTTAACTTTGCCCGTCATTTTCTGTCCGCACCCGTCGCAGCACAAATTCGCCGTGAAACCGCGGTTTCTGAGAGACCACGGGGCGAGAGAACTCATGCTGCTGCCGCATTTGTCACAGGTGAAATTAAACTCGTTCCTGTTGACGCGCGGATCGTTGATATCCGTCAGATAATAAGACTTGAATGTAAGTCTGTAATGAAGATGAGAAGATGTTTCAACGTACTTTTTAAATTTCTCCGGATAATAAAGATTCTTGAAAATAGCCATCGAAAGCATGCTGTCCTGAAGAGCCCGATGCTGAACGATGTCCGAAAGATCAAGACCGATAAGTTCGGCAGCCGGCGCAAGACCAAGCTGCTGACCGGCATTATACACTCCGAGGATATCCGCGCAGTAATACTGGAGATCGCAGTATTTGCTCACAAAATCGATCCTGTCGTTTTTTTCGTAATATTTTGTATTTTCCATGAGCGCAAGAATATCACATGTTCCCCACGTCAGGAGAAGATCCTTTCCGAGGAATTTCCTGAATTTACTGAGAACATGTGTATAAGCAGCGCCTCCGCTGGCAAGCTCTTCGTTGCTGATATTGGTCAGTTCCTTCACTTTCCCCGAAAGCTTTTTTGAGATCTGCGGAGTCACAAGCATAGAGAACGTGTCGATTATTTCGAAACTCTCGTTAAACTTCACCGCGCCGAATTCAATTATCTCACTCATGAAGCCTTTGGACTTTTTGCTGTAGGAACTGTTCCATTCAAGATCAAGTATTACAAAATCCATATAATCAATCCTTATATTACAGTTGTAACAAATGCCCCGTAAACTGTTTTGGAAGGCAATAAATTTAATACTGCTTTCTAACTCAAACTTCCCATACATAAATTACAATGAATTTTGAGTCTGTCGTGGGTCGTCAATGTAAAGAATAGTTTTCGCTGTCGAATCCGAGATCGTTCTTCGATCAAAGCTATTGTCGTCACCCATACCCCCAGACCCCCTTTCCCTCAAGGAAAAGGGGGCTATCAGGATAGAGGGCTTCGCCCTCTATCCCATCGGGGCTATCGCCCCGAACCCATTCAACCGGTTACTATAGCAAACCAAACAAATATCCGGACAAGTTCGACGCCCCGGTAAGCGCATAGCTGCGTTGTCGTCCTCGACATACGCCCATTGGC
>CACYDE010000081.1 GCA_902773045.1 uncultured Ruminococcus sp.
AGGAGACGATGCCGGTGAGTGCAGAGCAAGGCGGAGGACGACAACGCAGCTATGCGCTTACCGGGGCGTCGAACTTGTCTGGATATTCGTTTGGTTTGCTATAGGTTGAGGGCTATTGTTGGTATGGGAAGTTTGAGTATATAATAAATTTTCCTGAAATTTTAATGTCTTTCTTAAGACAATACGTATATTAAAATCAATAAGTATCTTCTATGAATTATTGATTTTTGATTTTTTTAATGTTATAATTATTTCTAATAAAACAGAAGTCGGGAGGAATTCTATAATGGAACTTATTGAAGGAATAAAAGGAAGAAGAAGCGTTAGAAAATTTACGGACGAAAAAATCAGCCGTGAGACTATAGAAAAGATTGTTGATGCGGCAAGATTTGCGCCAACATGGAAAAATTCACAAACGCCCGGATATGTTGTTGTTGAAAACAGAGAAATTATAGATCGGATTGCAGAAAAAGCAACATTCAGCTTTTCCCACAATAAAGATATCATCAAAGGCGCGCCGGCGCTTGTTGTTCTCACGTCGATCAATAAGAAAAGCGGTTACGAAAAGGACGGTTCTTTTTCCACTAATAAAGGAAATGAATGGCAGATGTTTGATGCCGGTCTTGCGGCCGAGGCATTTACCCTTGCCGCATATAATTACGGTGTTGGAACTGTAATACTCGGGATCTTTGACGATTCAAAGGTCGGAGAGATAATCGGACTTGATGATTCAAAGACGGTTTCCGCGCTTATCCTGATCGGGATCCCCGAATCCGAACCTGCAGCGCCCAAGAGAAAAGATGTTTCGGAATATCTTTCGTTTATCTGAATAGCAAACCAAATAAATATCCGTACAATTTCGACGCACCGGTAAGCGCATAGCCGCGTTGTCGTCCTCGACATACGCCCCATCGGCGCGTGTCTTTGCGGTACGTCAGTATGTCTTCTCCGTCTTGCTCTGTACTCACCGGCATCGTCTCCTTTTGTCTGTCTATTTATCGGGATCGCTATAATCAATGCAGCGTCCAAATTATATTCGCGCTTATCGCGGAATTATATCTGTTTCCTCGCTCGGCTTGATCGCTGCGGGGAAAATTTTTTGTTTAGGAAACATAATTTTACTCGCTGAAAATATAAAAAACAAATTACAAAAGAGTTACAATTCGACATAAATAACAAAAATTCAACTAAAAGCCTTGAAATAGGACTCATATTAACCTATAATATTAATATGCGCAAACTTTTGAAAGAGGTGATCCGTGATGCCCGGAGACTTGACTTATTTTAAGAAAAATGCTGTCAATTATTACGGCGTTTTTTGTGAAGGCTTTGATAGGGGAAATCCTTATGACGATATACTTACCGGAGTAAGAAAAAAATATTACGAATCCGGACTCGAAACTCAGAAAAACAAGTTTATCCTGAAGAACGAGGACGGGATCTACAGATATAATTATACTTTGAACGAGGATATGATGCTGAAATGGAAGGTTTTTAACGAAGCTCATATCGTCGAAAGAGTAATAGTTTCAAAAGAAGGCAGCTATCGCGTCGAGATTCGCGACCGTTCGGGAAAGATCCTGAAAAAGTGCATTTATTTCGGTCCTTATCACAATTGGATAAAGACAAAATATTTTTCCGAGGGTAAGGATGAACCGGAAGTTGAACTTGTCTATTGGGACGAAAAAGGGATAGCGGTAATTTTAAAGTATATCGCCGGGGGCGACAACGGATATCCCGATGTGCTCTATCCCTGTGCTGTAGTTGAGGATAAGTCGCTTTTTGCAAAAATAACGGATAAACTCGGAGTTCCCGAGGTTTACTCTTTATGTTCAAACGGGCTTGTTTATTTTGCGGAGATGAGCGTATCGAAACGTTGGAACAGATATGCCGCCAATCCGTCGCTGCTTGATACTGAAAAAGACAATTCCGTAAAAACAGTTTCGGAAAAAACAACAGAGTTCAAAGCAATTTCCGATAGCGATACTCAGAAAAGTAATGTCGAAAAGAAGAGAATAGATCTCACTCAGACTTTCGATGTAATTGTTCCTAATGCCGTTCAGGCGGACAGTGTTATCATTAATAATAAAAATGAAGAACCGGACGAAAGCGATGATATTCCTTTGATCCCTTCAAGAAAATTAGGCGGACTTAATCAAGAGATAAAAAATCACGGTGAGGACGAAGACAACCCATTGAAATCAAAGCTTCATTCGGATTCGCTTCTCGATTATTCGGACAGCTTCAGTGAAGAAAAGAACTTCGAACCTAAGATAACCTCGGAAACCCCGGTTTCGGAAGAAAAGAAAAAAATTGATGTTTTTGATTATCTTGCCGAAGATGTGTCTGTCGAAAATGATGACGACGATCAGCTTGAAGATGAGAACAATGATGTTATGATGGAGATAGAGCTTGAAGAAGAGGACGAGGACAGACGAGTTCTTGACAGTTCGGAGGCAGCCGGGAATGAACCTCCACGTATCTTTGAAAGCAGCGTCAAAGGTTACAGCTACAAGAAGGTCAGACAGAGCGAAAAGGATATTATTCCTGATGATGAAGAAGAGGAGGACGACGAAAACGAACTTCCGGGCGGGCTTGAAGCGCGGGCAAAGATGAAAACTCTTGACGGCATTAAGTCTGCATACGAAAAAACTAAAATCGGTTCTGCGGATACGGAAACGACTTCACGATCTTCTTTCGGAAGTAAAAGCTATTCTTCCTATGATTCAGCGGATAAGATCATAAAACTGTCCGACGATGAAGTATATTATTATTACGGCGGTCTTGATGAAAACGGAAAAAGAAACGGAAAGGGAAGAACCGCAATGAAAGACGGTTCGACCGCTTATGACGGAGGCTATTCAAAAGATCTTCGGAACGGATTCGGAGTTTATTACTACCGCAACGGAAAAATATGCTACGTCGGAGATTGGAAAGACAATCATAGAAACGGAGTCGGAATTTCATTTAATCATAAGGATCGTTCGATGTATGTCGGAGGCTGGGAAAATGACTGTCCTGTAGGAATGGGAGCCAAGTTTGACGAAAACGGAAACCTCACGTTTGCCGGAAGATATGAAAACGGAACGCGCGAGGGTGTGGGCATGGTCTATAATCCAAAAGACGGAGGAGTTTTTGTTTCACGCTGGGAAAATGACAAGCTTTCCGAAAGAGGAACGGTCTTTGATTCAATGGGTAATCTCGTTTACAACGGAAGTTGGAAAAAAGGAACGAGAAACGGAACCGGAACGCAATATGACCGAAACGGTCTTGTTGTTTATTCCGGTGAATGGAAAAACGGAAAGTATAACGGCGAAGGAACTTTGAATCTCTCAAACGGTTATAAGATCGTCGGAGAGTTCGTGATGGGAAAAGTCGAGGGCTACGCAATAGTAACCACCAAAAAAGGAAAAAAGCTTTATGAGGGTTACTGGAAAAATAATCGCTATAACGGCGAGGGAAAGCTTTACAACATGAGAAACGGCTCATGGTGTCAGGGTAATTTCTCTAACGGCAATCCGGTCGGTATTCTTTCGGGTTACAGTCAGGACGGATCGCTTCTCTACGAAGGAGAATGGCAGAACGGAAAGTATCACGGAAGAGGCGTTTGTTTTGAAAACGGTGAAAAAGTTTACGAAGGAGAATGGCAGAACGGGATCCGAAGCGGAAACGGAAGAGAATTCAGCGGTGAACGGTGTATTTACAGCGGTTCTTTTGAGAATAATATGCGCAGCGGATTTGGCGTGAGCTATGATTCCGACGGAGAGATAGAATACAGCGGACTCTGGAAGAATAACAGCTATAACGGACTCGGACTTCTTTATGTTTCCGGACAGCCACGTTTTGCAGGCAGCTTTATTATGGGAACTTTAAACGGCAGGATCAACGAGATCGTTGATAATGTGGTTGTTAAAGAGTGTATTTATCGTGACGGCGAATGTGTTTATATGCGTGAGTACACAGATGACGGAAATGCTCTGAAATATGAGGGTCATGTTAAGAACGGAAACTATGAAGGAATGGGCTGTGGATTTTCGGCTTACGGCGAAAAATATTTTGAAGGTATATTCAAGAAGAACGAACCGTTTAAGAGTATGAAGGTTCGTCTTAAAAAACTGGAGCCGCTGCCTGAAAGCGATGAACTTGAAGGCTCCGATTATATCAGCTTCTTGAAAGGCTCCGATTATGTTGTCGAACAAGATTACAGAGGCGGCGCTTACTCGGGTCTTCTTTCGAACGGAAAGCCGGAAGGAAAGGGAACTATCATTTATGCCGATCACGGCTACACCGGTGCGTTCTCTGACGGAATCGCGTGCGGTCTGGGCGTGATCTATGAATGGGACGGAAACGAGATCAAGGGAACGTTTTCTAAATATCCCGGTGAAAACATGGAAAAAATTACCTTCGCCAACGGCGTAACTTATTATCTGAAAAAATCTTAACGGAGGCTGAATCATGGAGGAAATGACGGAAGAAATCACTCAAATGGGTGATAAAGCCGAAAAATTTATAGACGCCGCCATTGATTGGATGAAGGATTTCCTTCCGAATCTTGTCGGAGCGATCCTGATCCTTATTATTGGAATGTGGCTTGCCGGAGTGTTGTCGAAGATCACTGCGAAAACGCTCGAAAAAGCCAAGATCGGAAAAGAAGTTGTGACATTCGCTCATTCGTTTGTGAAAAATACCATAAAAATCCTTGTCATCGTTGCCGCGATAGGAACGCTTGGATTTAACATCGCTTCTTTGATTACGGCTCTCGGAGCAGCGACGGTCGCGATCGGACTTGCTCTTCAGGACAGTTTGAAAAATATTGCAAGCGGAGTCATGATCTTAAGTCATAAGCCCTTTAAAGTGGGAGATTTTCTTGAAACAAACGGACTTCAGGGAACTGTGACAAGAATTGATATTTCAAGCACACATCTTCTGACTCTTGACAATAAGGAAATCATTATCCCGAATTCCAATATAGCGGTGAGCAATATTGTTAATTTTTCTTCACAGGAAAAAAGACGAGTTGATTTGATTTATAATGTTTCCTACGGATCGGATATTGATTTCGTGAAAGATGTGATAAAAGATGTTATAGCAAATCAAAAGCTTATTTTTGAAGATCCAGAACCGTTCATCGCAGTTGGGGAACATCGTGACAGCAGCATTGAAATGGTTGTTCGCGTCTGGTGCAAAACTGCAAATTACTGGAGCGTTTACCATTATATGCAGGAAAACATCAAAAAGGCTTTTGATAAAAACAAAATCGAAATACCATTTACACAAATTGACGTTCATAATTCATAATTTTTAATTTTTCGGAAACAATACTTGTGATGTAACACGATCATGCATCGGCGTTATGTCGCAAGTATTTTTTATGGAGTGAAAAGTTATGAAAAAAACATTGGCAATTGCTGCCTGCATAATTTCGGTTCTTGCTGTTTTTGCCGGCTGCGAAGCAGCGGACGGTCGTGTTGACGATAACCGTAATTCCGTTGTTTCAAGAACGGACAACAACAGAACGGTGAGTGAACGTCTGATGGATTCCGACAGACGAACCGCTCTGAATGATAATACTTCCGCAGTCAGCGCAGCGGACAGAGACAGGATAAATAACAATAACAACAACAACAACGGAAATGACAATGAGGGCGTTATTCATGATGTCGGAAGCATGGTCGGTCAAGGAATCGAAGATGTTGCGGACGGCGTTGACAACATCGGGTCGTCTATAAATTCAAATATCAATGACGCAGCTAATGGCGATGAGAATACCGATAATATGTAAGCTATAAAAAGTATAAAACAGAAAGCAGCTCCCCGAAGAACTGCTTTCTGTTTTATGTATTATGTATTTATTTATCTACTGTCTACAACTTAAGAATGTTCCCTGTCGATCCGAGTTTATTCTTCAACCAAAGCTATTGTTGTCACCCATACCCCAAAACCCCCTTTCCCTCAAGGAAAAGGGGGCTTTTTAGGCTGTGGGCTTCGCCCACGCCTATCTGGGACTGCGTCCCCGAACTCCTGCATTCGAACTTCATATTTTCTTAAGTTGTGGATAATGATTATTTATCTAATGCTTATGTGAATAAAAGATTTATCGGAATTTAGTATTAATAAAGATGTCTTTGTATTTTCCCCGGGCAATGTTAGGAAATGCTTTTCTGAGTCGCTGTGTTCTTTTTTCAAGATTATCCCTATGGAGCTTCAATTTATCCTTCAATTCGTCGATCTTGGCCAATTTCTCGCTCATAGATTCCTTCATTTCCTCGGTCATGCTTTCGAATGTTTCTATGACTTTGTCAAAATCAGGCTCGTTTTCTTCAAATTTGTCTTTGACTTTTTCTCCGTGTTCCATCAGTGCAACAGTACCTTCGCTGAGGTTTGTTCCGATAGATTCGGAAAGTTTTTGAAGACGTTCCTCAAATTCTCTAACCGCACGGATATTACTGCGTATCTTCATAACGTTGACTACGGTAACGGCAACATCAGCAGCCAATATGGAATACGTGACCGTAAGAAAAACGATTCCCAATCTTTTTGGGATAATATTTACCGCCTGCATAACAGTGGGGTGGATCACGTTGATGACCAGTACGCATGCAAATCCCCACAGAAGCGAGAATTTTAAACATACATAACCTTTAATGTTAAAGGGTTCGTCAGTGTAATCCCACCATTTTTCATGAAAAAATTTTTCAAGAAAATATCCGCCGAAGAATTCGATCAAAGTAGTATATATGGTGGACGCGGCAAAAAGCAAAGCCCAGTAGTCTTTGATCGGTTCGAGAGTCAGAACAACCGAAAGAACACCGAATCCATAAATCGGACAAGCCGGTCCGTTAACAAATCCACGGTTAACAAATGTTCCCTTGACAGAAGCAGCGTAAACAACTTCCGTACACCACCCGACAAAACAGTAAATTATAAAGATAAAAAGTATATCGTAAAAAGAGTAGTTTGATGAAATCATATTAAAGATCACACCTCGTAACTTCAGGCGAAAAACATTATCTTTCCTTCTTCAGATGATTAACATGTTTTTTTATCGCGTCAAATGTTTCGGCGCTGATGATGTGTTCCATTCTGCATGCGTCCTTCACTGCGGTTGCAGGGTCGACTCCAAGTTCGATGAACCATGCAGACAGAAAAGTGTGTCTTTCATATACTTTTTCTGCGATCGCTCTTCCGGAGTCGGCGAGAGTAATATACCCTTTGTGATCGACGTTTATGTAACCGTTTTCACGAAGATTTTTCATAGCAATACTTACGCTTGGTTTTGAATACTCAAGTTCGTTCGCAATATCGATCGAGCGGACAAGTCCGTTTCTGTTTTTCAGGATAAGTATAGTTTCAAGATAATCTTCTGCCGATTCTTGTATTTTCATATCTTTGTTCCTCCTGAGAATAGTTTACTTATTGGTTATTATACCATATTTCACGTATTTATTTCAAGAATAAAATGTTAATTTTTATAATTTAATTCTTTTAAGTGTTAAATTATTTCTTTCATTTTTGTAGATTTTTGTTTAAAATTGTGTAATTACTCTTGATTTTCTGTATTTCGTGTGATATAATCAAATAAAAATGAATTTGATATAAACATTCCGCACAGGTGTAATTATGTACTGAATATCGTAATAACAGCTGTGTGGAATGTTTTTAGTTTTAAATCTTTCGGAGGAAATATTATATGTATGATTTTGATTCTGTTGTAAATCGCAGAGGTACTCATTCATTGAAGTGGGATGTTAAGGAAAACGAGCTTCCTATGTGGGTAGCGGACATGGATTTTCGAACCGCACCCGAAATAATAGAAGACCTTAAAAAAAGATTGGAACACGGAATCTTCGGTTATACCGATATTTCAGATGAATGGTATGATGCTTATATCAATTGGTGGAAAACACGGCATACATATATAATGAAAAGGGAATGGCTGATGTTCTGCACCGGTGTCGTTCCTGCGATCTCATCGACAGTAAGGAAACTTACCACTCCCGCGGAAAAGGTTTTGATCCAGACCCCCGTATATAACATTTTCTACAACTCTATTCTGAACAATGGCTGCCGTGTTATTGAAAATCCGCTTCGCTATGCCGACGGAAATTACAGCATAGATTTTGAAGATCTTGAAAAAAAGCTTTCCGATCCTCAGATTACTTTGATGATTTTTTGTAATCCTCAGAATCCTGCCGGAAAAATCTGGAGCAAAGACGAGATCGAAAAAGTCGGTGAGCTTTGTTTCAAACATCATGTAACGGTAATTTCGGATGAGATACATTGTGATCTGACGGATCCCGGACGTGACTATGTTCCGTTTGCTTCGGCGTCGGAAATATGCAGAGATATCAGTATTACCTGTATATCACCGACAAAAGCTTTCAATATAGCAGGACTTCAAACCTCTGCAATATGCATTCCGAACGAGGCGCTTCGAAACAGAGTAAACCGCGCGATAAATACCGATGAGGTTGCCGAACCGAATGTTTTTGCCGCAGAAGCGGCTGTTGCGGCATTTACCAAAGGTGAAAGATGGCTTGATGAACTGAGAGAATATATATACGCCAATAAGACAGCCGCAAAGTCTTTCATTGAAACCGAGATTCCAAAAGTTACTCTTGTTCCTTCCGAAGCGACATATCTTCTGTGGCTTGATTGCAGCTCTTTCAAAAGAAAAAGCTCGGAGCTTGCAGCGGGGATAAGAAAGGAAACGGGATTATATGTTTCCTCGGGAGAGATTTTTGGCGGAAACGGCGATATGTTTCTTCGGATCAATATAGCCTGCCCCCGCAGCGTTCTTGAAGACGGTCTGAAAAGACTGAAAAAAGGATTGGATTAAAATCACTAAATATAGATATTATTATTTATTTAGAACAAGTATATAGTTTAAAGCAGCAGAAAATGTGTCGAATTTGTAAATTTATATTTCTAAATTTGAGAATATTGACAATGACGTAAAAAGATGTTATAGTTCAAATTAATAATAAGTGCTGATTTTTATGCAATTATTTTATAAAAAATAAGTTGACGAAATTTTACACCTAAAAATCAAAAGTCGTTTTTGAGAGTTACGGTAGGGAGTGAGCCGAAAATCAGTCAGCTGTTGAAAGAAAGGCGATCGCATGACCGAAAAAGAAATGAAAAGATTTAGCAGAGCCGAACTGCTTGAACTTTTGATCGATCAGATGAAAGAAAACGAAGAGCTTCAAAAAAAACTTGACGAAGCAAACAAAAGGCTTGAAGACAGAAAAATAATCATTGAAAATTCAGGCTCGATCGCCGAAGCCGCTTTGAAGCTCAACGGAATATTTGAGGCAGCGGAAAAAGCGGCAGCCCAATACATCGAAAATGTTAAAGCTTCAAAGAGTAAAAGTCAAGACTGAACCGGAAGAGGTGATGCCTAATGGAAGAGAAAAAGAAAGTGAAAGACCTTCCTGA
>CACYDE010000082.1 GCA_902773045.1 uncultured Ruminococcus sp.
CAGTATGCCTTCGTCCTCCGCCTTGCTCTGCACTCACCGGCATCGTCTCCTTTTGTCCGTCTATTTATTTGGATTGCTATAGTATTAAACAGGATGAAAACAGAAGGATCAATGAATTAATTTAAAGAACAGTTTCACAGATCAAAATTATCAATCATCCAAAATTTCAAGTTCCTTATCGCTTACTACCCTGATATCCTTTCGGTGGAAAATATCATAGATCGCCGGAACAACAAACAGCGTCATTAAGGTTGCATAAAGAAGACCGCCGATACAAACCATCGCGATAGGCTTCATCATTGCAGCGCTCGAATCGTTGCTGAAAGCCATAACGGAAAGTCCGAGGATCGTAGTGAGAGCCGTCATAAGGATAGGACGAAGCCGAGTAACTCCTGCTTCGATCAGCGCTTGACGTTTCTCCATTCCTTCTGTGCGAAGCTGGTTTATATAGTCAACGAGAACGATACCGTTGTTTACTATTATACCTGCCATCATAATAAAACCTATGATAGCTATAACGCTCATGTCAAGCCCTGTGATAAGCAAAGCGATAAAACCGCCCGTGAACGCAAGCGGGATCGTGAACATAATGATAAACGGCGAGAGAAGCGACTGGAACTGAGCGACCATTATCAGATAGATGAAAGTCACCGCAAGAAGCAGCATCTTTCCAAGTTCGACGACTGCGTCCATCGTCGTTTCATAGGAACCGCTGATCTCATAGGTTACGCTGTCGGGGAAGTTAACGTTTTCGATTATCTCCTTCGCCGCGTTGGTAACATTCGTCGTGTTGTAACCGTCCTTAACATCGGCTGTTACGTTCAGATAACGTTTCTGACCGATACGTGTGATAGTGTTAAGACTGTCGGCTTTGTTGATCGAAGCAATATCCGTGAGCTTGACCGTGATCTTCTCGCCTTTCATATCCGTAGTTTCAATGACATGATCGCGAATATCCTTTTCTGTCAGACCTTTTGCAGTCTCGTCAACAACGTCTACCGTGATCGAATCGTTCGCGGTTTCAAGGTTTATCGCCTGCTGCTGACTGCTCATTGCGGAGGATATATCCATAAACACCTGAGCCACGGTCAGACCGTGTTTCATCGCTTTCTCCTTGTCAACGCTGATCCTCAGCTCCTGAGTAGTTTCTTCGATGCCGTTGAATGCATTTTCCGTACCCTCGACCGATCCTACTATATCCGCGATCTGAGTCGCATACTCCTGGAGAGTATCCATATCGTTGCAGTAAACGTTTATAGAAATACCCTCGCCGAACATCATCGAGGTCATTCCGCCCATACCCGATGAATCAAGAGACATCTCACAGTCAATATCAGCACATTTTTCAAGAATTTCTTCCGAGATCTCGGAAATAGGTTTTGAAAGCTTATCCTCGTCTTTAAGAATAACGTAGAGTGAAACCGCTGTGTCGTCTCCACCCATTCCTCCTCCGAAGGATACGCTTGAAAGAACACTTGAACCGACAACAGCGCCGACAGTTTCTATATCCTCAACTGTGTCAAGCTGTTTTAAGATCTCGTCGGTTGTTTTTGTTGCCGTTTCGAAATCGGCTTCATCGGGCATCGTCACCGTCACCGAAAGCTGATTGCTTTCCATATCCGGCATAAACGAGAAACCTCTCGCAAAAGCAAAGTACCCCGTCACTCCCAAAAGCACGATCGAGGAAAGAATCAGAAGAACCTTATGATCGAGGGTGAAAGCGGAAATTGCTTTATAGCCTCTTGTAAATTTGGATTCTCCGCCCTGCGCCTTATTTTTCCCGATTTTCTGCTTTCTGAGAAGATTCTGAGCCATTGCGGGAACGAGTGTGATCGCAACGATCAGACTCGCCAAAAGCGAATAGCCGATCGTCAGCGCCATATCCTGGAAAAGGGTTCTTGTGAGACCTTCGGTAAAAACAATAGGAAGAAAAACACACACAGTCGTGAGCGTTGAGGCAATTATAGCGCCCGTAACCTGAACGGCGCCCGAAACGGCAGCCTGCACAGGAGTTGCTCCGTTGTTTCTCAGACGATATATATTTTCAATTACAACGACCGAGTTGTCAACAAGCATACCTACTCCCACTGCAAGACCCGAAAGAGAAATAAGGTTAAGTGTTATTCCGGAAAAATACATAAGAACGATCGCGAAGATAACACTGATCGGGATCGAGCAGGCAATAATAAATGTCGGACGAATATCTCTCAGAAAGAAAAGAAGAATAACTATCGAGAAAAGTCCGCCCCAGAGAAGGTTGCTTATTACGGAATCAACGATAAGGTGAATATAGTCGCCCTGATCCATTAGAGTCGTAAAACTCAGATCGGGGTATTCTTTAGTAAGCTTTTCAAGCGATTTCCGGATGTTATCGGAAACCTCCGCCGTCGCCGCGTCCGACTGCATGGTGAACGAAACCATCACTCCGTTCTCCCCGTTGAGCTTTGCGTAGATCTCATCGCTGTTATCCACAAACTCGATTTCCGCAATGTCTGTTATGTAAACAGGTTCAACGCCGTCTATCCCCAGATCGAAAAGCATAAGGTTTGAAAGATCGTCTGTTCCGCCGAATTTATCTCCGACTCTGACGAGAATATTTTCATCACCTCCGGTGAGATAACCGGCAGGCATGGAGAAATTCTGCGCAGTCAGGATCTGTGACAGCATTTGCATATTTACCGTATTTGTAATATCTGCCTGTTCCAATGCTTGCTTTTTCGAATCATTCAGTTGAGTGACTGCGTCGTCGAGCGATGTCTTTGACTGCTCAAGCTGGGCAATGGTTGAATTTACGGTCGATTCCGTGACCTTTAATTCCGCAGAAGCCGAATTCATCTTATATTCAGCCTGTGATTTCTGAGTTCCAAGTTCGGTTTTGGCTTCCTTAATGGAAAGCGAACCGTCATCAAGCTGTTCGATAGTTTCATAAAGGGTTTTTATTCCCTCGTCAATCTGGGATATTCCATCGGTCAAAGCCTGAACATCGGCGTCGATCGTTTCAAAAGAAGTCCCCAGCTCTTTGAGTCCTCCGTCAAGCGTTTCTATCGAAGAATTCGCAAGATCAAGCGCAGCCTTCACCGCATTTACGGACGCTTCAAGCGTCTGCGGATTCAATCCCCGCGCGTTTATCTGAGCTTCGGCTTCAGCCAGATCGGCTTTTAATTGGATATATTCCGCGCCGGAACGAATCTCATTGAGAGCTGCTTCCCGCTGTTCTTCGGTGAGGGTGGGATCCTCTTCGATCGCTCGGATCGCCGCCTCAAGCTCATCGTCCCTCTCTTTCAGAGAAAGATAAGTTTCTTTGAGAGTCACAAGCTCGTCATATTCACTCTGAAGGGAATCACGCCGCGAAACGACCTCATGAATAGCTTTCTGAAGTTCGGTCATGAGTCTCAAAGTTGTTTGAAGCTGTTCCTTCTGTTCGGTCAGTTCGGAGATCGTGTCCAGAAGAGTGAGTTTGGTCAGAAGAAGCTCCTGCTCTTTCGATGAGATTTCCGATTCGGCTGCAGCAAGCTGAGAAGCAGTCTGTTCGTACTGTTCATCGAGAAGAGCTTTTCCCTTTTCGATCTCTTCCTTTCCTTCTTTAGCCTGTTCAAGCCCGTCGTCAAGCTGTTTCTTCGCATTGTCAAGTTCCTTTTCGGCGTCGGCAAACTGATCGAGAACAGCCTTTTTTACTTTTTCGTTGACGGATTTTATCTTATCTTCGGAAAGAACTATCTCCAGACTCTGTTCGACTACTCCCCCGACAGAAACGGAAGCTACTCCGTCGATTCCCTCGAGTTTGTTTTCAAGAACATTTTTCGTAAAATCCGAAAGTTCGTAAATATCGCTTCCTTCTTTGCTTATCGCAACGATCGCAACGGGAAGCATATTCGGGTTAATCTTCATTGTGTATGGTGTTCCGACTTTATCGTCCCATGAACCGCTCAGCTGAGTGAGCTTGCTGTTAATATCAACTGTCACGGAATCCATGTTTGCGTCCTCCGCAAATTCCACCGTCACCATCGAATAATTTTCCGATGAGCTTGAAGTGACCTCCACAACATTATCAAGCGTTGCCATCGCCTGTTCCAAAGGTCGGCTCACCGTCGTTTCAACTTCTTCGGGGCTTGCGCCGATATATGTCGTAACGATAATGACGTAAGGAAGCTCCATACTCGGGAAAAGACTCGGAGTCATCTCCGTATACGAAACAACACCGAGAACAATAACAAGTATCACCGCAACAAAAACTGTCAGCGGTTTTTTTACACTGAATTTTGAAAACACCTATCATTCCCCATTTCAATAAAAATTCAAGCCCGAAGCCCAAAACAAAAGCAGCGGACTGCCGCGATAGCTCCAAAGTCCGTTGTTCGGCCCGTAATAATTCTTCATGCCTTGATTTCCGACGATCCCGTCATATATTCTCGACGCGAACCGGTTTAAACGATGTAAACCCGCCGTAAAATTATACAAAGTCTCTAAAAATGGAAAAACCAACGAACATTCGGATACTATAAGAATTATACTGTAAATAAATTTAGATTTCTTTAACTGATTGTTAAATATACCTTCATCGGTCACAAATGCCACACAGCTCGTAGCCCTTCGACTCTATAATTTTCTTGGCTTCTTCCGGACTGTCAGCTTCTATATCCGTATCGAGCCTTTTTTCCTCGGAAAGCTTTTTTGCCGCAGAACATTCTTTTGTATGGTATTTTTTTGTATTGATATTCAGGATAAAATGAAATATGCCTTTTTCACTCTCTGATTTCCCGGGATCTGTATTGCTTGACTCTTCCTCGGCAGATTCACCTTCCGACTGCGTAAATGTTTCATCGGAGCGTGTGATCTCTTCGTTCGAGCGTGAAACGATCCCGACGTCTTTGGGATCATCGTCTTCCGTTTCGAAAGGAATTGTATATTGAAATCTGGAAGAGAGTCTGACTGCCACGGATACAATCAGAATTATGAGAAGCCAGAACCACGGACGTTTATGTAATGATAAATTCGGACGTTTCCCGTGGTTTTTATCATTATCCGCCGAAACCGTAATTTTCAAGCATATCACTCCTTATGATCTATTCTTTAGCCCGCTGCGCTTAAAACATTACCTTTGTTGAAATGTGGGGCTGCGGCCTCGACCCTTAAAAAAGCCAGTTAGAAACTTTTTTTGTCTGCACCTTATTTTTTCTTTGACCGGCAATTCGCTTTGCTCTTGCCTTTGTTCTTGGGGCGGAAAAGTTGTATTTATTCATGACTTATTATTAATTTTTTGCTTATCTCAATTAGTCTGATTTCGCTGAGGGCAGTTTGTTTTCTACACTGATTTGCTGCGTCAGCGACCAAAGGCTCTGCCTTTGGAAACCGCCACC
>CACYDE010000083.1 GCA_902773045.1 uncultured Ruminococcus sp.
TATGTCGAGGACGACAACGCAGCTATGCGCTTACCGGGGCGTCGAACTTGTCTGGATATTTGTTTGGTTTGCTATAGTATGTGGGAAGTTTGAGTAAATAATACAACAAACTCCGGTTCTACACCGGAGTTTCTTTTTTATATTTCATTTGAAAACCGGAGCGGAATTTAAATCACCGCCCATAACTTAAGCATTTTTCCTGTCGATCCAAACAGTTGGGGCTGTTTTACTGAGTTGACGTCTTCCGAATTCCCTGACATAGCTGTTCAAATCTGTATGCGTACAGTGATAAATACCGAATTTATAGGCATATATCCGTTTTTAAGATGTGAGAAGTTTAAATATTAAAAAAGTTTGAACTTCTCTCCGAGTTTTCCGGTGAGCTTTTCGGCAACTCCGCCCTTCACCTTTTCAAGAACAGAATCGTAAATCTTGGCGCACTCGGCTTGAGGAAGCTTTGTTTCCTTTGAGATAAACTTGATAGCTTCCTCTTTGTTCTGAATGATCTTCATCAGATCACCCGAGCTTGCAAGCTTTTCAACGTACTGAGAAATTTTTTCGTTCATAATAATTACCACCTTTATTATTTTAAATTTAGTGTTTTAAATTTTATTCCGTCAAAGAAATAAAGTTCACCGAAACCGCAGTTTTTTGCCAGTTCAGACATTTCATCAAGTCTGTAGTCAATCGTTCCCACATCATGACTGTCGCTTGAAACAGTTATTTTTCCGCCGTATGCGGCAAGCTTTTTTAAGATCGTTTCATTCGGATAGGGAGAGTTTGTATATCCTCTCGAAATACCTCCGGTGTTGATCTCAAAAATACGGCTTTCCGAAACAAGCTTTTTCATCGCCTTTTCATAAGCTTTGACATATCTCGGAGATTCTCTGTCAAACATTTTTCCGTCACCGTTAAACTTTTCCGGAAGGTCGAAATGACCGACTATATCACAGCCTGTCTTTTGAAAAACATTTCCGACAAGTTCAAAGTAATCTTCAAGATATCCGTAAATATCTCCGCCGTAAAGTCTTTCAACAGCATTCAGCGTGATCTCCTTCGTTTCATCAACAGGAATATACTCCCCGTTTTTTAAAACATAATGTACCGACCCGATGAGATATTCCACAGGTATTAAAGGTTTCACGGAAAAATAATCCTGCTCCAGTCCGATATATACTTTAATTTTATCACTGTATTTTTCCCGGAGCTTTAAAAGAGTATCATAATAGGCGAACGTCTTTTCTTCGTTCATGCAATAGCTTCGGTCATGATCGGTCAGAGCGTGACCGGAAAAACCTATTGAGTTAAGCCCGTGAGAAACCGCGCTCAGGATCATTTCTTCAGCAGAATTTTTTCCGTCACAAAAGACGGTATGAGTATGAAGATTCTGAAAGATCTTCATCATGACGTCATTTTCTCCTGCTTCACCTTATGATCTATAACGTGACGGGACGCAAGCTCTTTGTGAATATCATCGAGAGAGATCCCCATCTCGATCATCATTACCATTACATGATAAGTCAGATCGGCAACCTCATAAATAGTTTCCTTTTTGTCATCTGCTTTGGCGGCAATAATAACTTCCGTACATTCTTCTCCGACTTTTTTAAGGATCTTATCAATACCCTTTTCGAAGAGATATGTCGTATACGAACCTTCTTTCTTCTCGACCTTTCTTCCGATCAGCATTTCCATCAGAGATTCAAGAGAGAAACTGTGAAGCTCGTCACTGACATAAACGTCATCGTTAAAGCATGAATCTGTTCCAAGATGGCAGGCAGGTCCGTCCTTCTTAACATAAACCGTCAAAGCGTCTCTGTCACAGTCGGCCTGTATCTTCACGATATGCTGAACATTTCCGGAAGTTTCTCCCTTTCTCCATAGTTCCTGACGCGAACGTGACCAGAAACAGGTTCTTCCCTCTTTCATGGAAATTTCAAGACTCTCTCTGTTCATATAAGCAACAGTGAGAACTTTTTTGCTGTCATCATCTATAACAACTGCAGGGATAAGTCCCTTTTCATCAAATTTCAAATCTTCTGTTTTAAGCATATTTATTCTCCTCGTATATGTAATTACAGTCTGACAATGATTCCCTGACTGTGAAGCTCTTTTTTCAGATCTTTTATATCTACCTCGCCGAAATGAAAGATCGATGCAGCAAGACCTGCGTCAACTTTCGGAAGAGCCTTGAACAGCTCCGTGAAATGATCTATATTTCCTGCGCCGCCCGACGCGATGACCGGAACTGTTG
The DNA here is from genome assembly GCA_902773045.1 of uncultured Ruminococcus sp. Lineage (GTDB taxonomy): Bacteria > Bacillota > Clostridia > Oscillospirales > Acutalibacteraceae > RUG592. The sequence continues at coordinate 2,255 of CACYDE010000083.1, forward strand.
CTATTTCACAGACAGCTCCCAACATTTCAAGATCAAAACCGTTTTTCACACCGTCCGTGTCAATACTGTTAAGAACGATCTCGCCCGCGCCCATCGACTGACCTCTTTTTATCCATTCGATCGCGTCCATTCCGGTATCCTCACGTCCGCCTTTCGCAAAAACGTGATAAGACCCGTCAACCCTCTTTGCGTCAACGGAAAGAACAACGCACTGATCTCCGTATTTCTGAGCCGCCGCGTTGATAAGATCGGGGTTTCTGATCGCGCCGGAATTTACGCTGACTTTATCCGCACCGCATTTTAGAACACGATCAAAATCATCGACGCTGTTTATTCCTCCGCCTACAGTCAAAGGGATAAATATCGTGCTCGCGACCTCACAGAGAATATCGGTGAAAAGCGCTCTTCCCTCTGCCGAAGCGGTAATGTCATAAAAAACAAGCTCGTCTGCCCCGTTATCACTGTAAAATTTCGCCAGCTTCGTCGGAGATGAAACGTCCGCAAGTCCTAAAAAATTGACGCCCTTTACTACCCGTCCGTCTTTCACATCAAGACACGGTATTATCCTTTTCGTAATCATTTATTCACCCCATCCGCGATCTTTATAGCTTCTTTCAGATCTATCGCTCCCGTATAAAGCGCTTTGCCGAGAATAGCTCCGTACATATTCATCTGCGCAAGCGTTCTTACGTTATCAAGGCTTGAAACGCCGCCCGACGCGACAATATCCATTTTAAACTGCTGTGACAGTTCCTTATAAAGTTCAATGTTTGTTCCCGACATCACGCCGTCTTTTGAAATATCGGTACAGATAACCGTTTTTACTCCGAGATCTTCAAGCTTCCGACAAAAATCAAAACAATCAAGCCGGGAAACCTGAGTCCAACCCTTGATAGCAACCTTTCCGTCCTTGATATCAACGCCTACCGCAACTTTTTCTCCGTAGTTTCTTACTGCTGCTTTGAGAAAATCTTCATCGGTCACAGCCGCAGTTCCGAGTATAACTCTCATAACTCCGAGATCGAGATACTTTTCGATGGCTTCTGCCGAACGGATACCGCCGCCTATCTCGGCTTTCAGACCGCTTTCTTTCACGATATTTCTTACAACCTCAATATTTGCGTTTGAACCGTCTCTTGCGCCGTCAAGATCAACTATGTGAATATACTCCGCACCGGCATCAACAAACGTCTTCGCAACTTCAACAGGATTGGTGCTGTAAACTGTTTTTTGGCTGTAGTCACCTTTGAACAGTCGGACAGCGCATCCGTCGATAAGATCTATTGCAGGAAAAATTTTCATCTATATATCTCCTTATAAAATTATTACTTAAGGCAACACCGCATAAAGGCAATTCTATCGGGCAAGTGCATGAAACCGCTATTTGGCGGGTGGGCGCGGTTCTGCCTTAAAATTACATCTCACAAAAGGCTTTCAGAATTTTCATTCCGACTTCGCCGCTTTTTTCGGGGTGGAACTGAGTTCCGCAAACATTACCGCTGCTGACGGCAGCCGTTACATCAAAACCGTACTCGGCAGCTGCGATCAGCGATTCGTCGCAGTCGGCACCGTAATACGAATGAACAAAATAAACACAGTCACCTTCGTTGATATATTTAAAAAGAGGCGACTTCTTTCCTGTGAATTTCAACGCATTCCAACCTATATGAGGAATTTTATATTCACTTGATACCCTATCGGAAATCGGCATTATATTTCCCTTAATAAGTCCAAGCCCCTTATGTTCGCCATACTCAAAGCTTTTTTCAAAAAGAAGCTGCATTCCCAGACAAATCCCCAAAATCGGTTTTCCCTCTTTCGCAAGATCGATCAGCAGCTGAGCCAATCCGCTGTCAAAAAGCTTTTTAGCGGCGTCGCCAAATGCTCCGACTCCGGGAAGGATCACCCTGTCAGCATTTCTTATGCGCTCCGGATCATTCGTAACAACTGCTTCTTCGCCGATATAAGAAAAAGAACTTTTCAGTGAAAAAAGATTACCGACACCGTAATCTACGATTGCTGTCATTTACAGAACTCCTTTCGTTGACGGAATTTCATCTCCAAGATTCTCATCAATCGCTACCGCAGTTTTCATAGTACGCGCGAAGGCTTTAAATATACCTTCCGCAATATGATGTGAATTTTTTCCGTCCAATTTTTTGATGTGAAGAGTGACCTTGCTTGTTCTGACGAAAGCGGCAAAGAACTCTTCGATAAGTTCGGTGTCGAATGTTCCGATCTTATCCGTATAAAATTCTGCGTCAAAGCAAAGACACGCTCTGCCCGAGATATCAACTGCGCAGAGAATAAGAGTTTCGTCCATGGGAAGAATAATATGACCGTAACGGTTTATCCCTCTCATCTCGCCGAGAGCTTCGGAAAAAGCCATTCCAAGGCATATTCCTATATCCTCAACCGAATGATGATCGTCAACGTAGGTATCGCCGTCACATTCAAGATTAAGATCAAAACGGCCGTGACGCGAAAATAGCGTCATCATGTGATCCAGGAAGCCAACGCCTGTTTTAACGGAAGAATCTCCCGTTCCGTCAAGATTGATCCTCAGCTTAATGTCTGTTTCCGCTGTTTCTCTTCTGATCTTGCTTATACGCATAATTACGCTCCCTTCAGTATTTTTTCCGTCTCTTCAAACAGCCTGTCCATCTGAGCCTTTGTTCCTACAGTGATCCTTACAAAATCGGATATGACGGGATTTGAAAAATGACGGACAAGAACTCCGTTTTCTTTAAGCTTTTTATAATACTCTTCTCCGCCGATCTTCTTCGATCTTGCGAAAATAAAATTCGAATCCGAGTCAAGATATTCAAAACCAAGCTCTTTAAGTCTGCCCTTTGAATATTCCCTGACCTCAACGATCTTTTCACAGCATTCCACATAATAATCGTTGTCGTCAACGGCTGCTTCTCCTGCCGCAAGCGTCAGACGGTTTATATTGTATGGATTCGTTGAATACTTGATCCGATTCAGATCGGAGATAAGCTCCTTTGAGCCGAAAGCATAACCAAGTCTGGCGCCTGCCATGGAACGCGACTTTGAATACGTCCTGACGACAAGCAGATTGTTATACTTTTTCACAAGCTCAATACAGCTCTTCCCGCCGAAATCAACGTAAGCTTCGTCTATCAGCACTACATTTTGAGGATTGGAAACAACAATTTTTTCAATACTTTCAACAGAAATTGAAAGTCCCGTGGGAGCGTTCGGATTTGCGATCACAACAGTTTTGTTGACATTGAGATAATCATTTATGTCCAATTCGAAATTTTCGGTGAGAGGAGCTTCCGTATAATCCACATTATAAAGATCTCCGTAGACCTTATAAAAACCGTAGGAAATATTCGGAAAAACCGCGCCTGTCTCTTCGGAGCAGAACGCCATGAAAGCAAACGACAATATTTCATCAGATCCGTTGGATACAAAGATATTATCGCTGTCAAAGCCGTAAAGCTCCGCAAGCTTATTTCTCAGAACGGAGCAATCGGGATCGGGATAAAGATTAAGCTTTAAGACCTCTTCCGAGGATATTCTTTCGAGAACTCCTTTTGACGGAGGAAACGGGGATTCATTTGTATTAAGCTTAACATATTCCATGTCCTTCGGCTGTTCGCCGGGGGTATAGACATCAAGTGATTGAAATTTATCAATAAGAAATTTGCTCATATTAAAGACACCTTACTTTTTATTTCTTGTACGCACAACAGCCGAACGTGCGTGACCCGAAAGACCTTCCTTTTCGGCGAAGTAAGCGATATCCTCGCTGACCTTCGACAGTGCGTCGAGAGTGTAGTAAGTGAACGCAGTTTTTTTCACAAAATCATCGACCGACAACGGGCTTGAAAACCTCGCCGTGCCGCTTGTCGGCAAAGTGTGGTTAGGACCTGCAAAATAATCGCCGAGAGCCTCGGGACAATTTTTTCCGAGAAAAACGGAACCTGCGTTTCTGACTTTATCAAGATAGTCAAAAGGATTGTCAACACAGATCTCAAGGTGTTCCGGAGCGATCATATTGGCGATATCAATAGCCTGAGGGATATCCTTGGCAATAATGATCTTCCCGTTGTTTTCAATAGATGTCCTTGCGATCTCTTCGCGCGGAAGAACACTGAGCTGGCGTTCGATCTGTTCACTGACGGCGTCTGCAAATTCTCTGCTGTCGGTGACGAGTACCGCACTTGCAAGCCTGTCATGTTCAGCCTGTGACAGAAGATCGGCCGCTGCGTACTCGGGATTACAAGTTCCGTCGGCAACAATAAGTATTTCGCTCGGACCCGCGATCATATCTATATCAACAAGTCCGAATACCTGCTTTTTTGCTTCCGCAACGAAAGCATTTCCGGGACCGACGATCTTATCGACTTTCGGAACACTCTCGGTTCCGTAAGCAAGCGCAGCGATCGCCTGCGAACCGCCGACCTTAAAAATCCTTCCGACTCCTGCGATCTTAGCGGCAGCAAGAATTACCGGATTGATCGTTCCGTCGCTTCTCGGCGGCGTTGTCATAACGATCTCGTCGACCCCGGCAATTTTGGCGGGAATGCAGTTCATCAGAACCGAGGAGGGATAACTTGCCGTGCCGCCGGGAACATACAAACCCACGCGCTCGATCGGAAGAACTTTCTGACCGAGAACTATTCCCTCGTTTTCGCTTATCACAAAGCTGTTTCTCACTTGGTGTTTGTGGAAGTTATATATATTCTCTTTGGCTTTCTTTATGATCTCAATGAACTTGTCATCGACCTGAGCGAAAGCTTCTTCGATCTCTTCTTCTGTGACCTCAAGTGAATCGAGGTCTGCTTTATCAAATTTTTTTGTATACTCTCTGAGAGCCGAGTCACCGTTTTCGCGGACATTGGAAATTACTCCCGCAACGATATCTTCGACTCCTGTTGAAGTCTGCTCTCTCTTTAAAATTTCCGAAACAGAAATGTTATCGGTATCATATATTTTAATCATTTTTATCTCCTTTTTAACGGGTGTTGCCTTAGATCCAAAGATCGGTCATATTGACGACTTACTTTTTATTCTCACAATATTCTTTTATTCTTCGGGCAAGAAGAGAAATTTCCTTGTTCTTAAATTTATAGCTTACCTTATTTGAAATAAGTCTCGCACTGATAGGAACAATTGTTTCGATCGGTTCGAGATCGTTCTCCTTCAAGGTTGTTCCCGTTTCCACAATATCGACTATAACGTCCGACATTTTCAGGATCGGAGCTATCTCGATCGATCCGTTAAGCTTTATAATATCAATATCTCTTCCCTTTTTCGAGTAAAAATCTCTTGCGATGTTCTGGAACTTCGTTGCTACTCTGAGTGTTCTCTCGGTGTTGTCACGAAAACCTTTCGGAGCTGCGACAGCCATTCTGCACTTTCCGATATCAAGATCATAAAGCTCATATACATCGGGAGCATATTCAAGAAGAATATCCTTTCCGGCAACCCCGATATCCGCCGCGCCTCTTTCCACGTAGATAGAAACATCGGACGGCTTGACCCAGAAATACCTCACGCCGGCTTCTTCGTTTTCGAAAATAAGCTTTCTGTTCGTTTCATGAATAGAGGGGCAGTCATATCCCACGGATTCAAAAATGTTAAGAACTTTTTCGCCAAGTCTTCCCTTCGGAAGCGCAACATTAATCATTTGTTTCAATGAGCTCAACCTCCCCGCTGTCTTTCACTTTCATCAGCTGTCTGTATTTTACTCCGCCGCTGTTGACCTTTTGAGCCTTAACGCTCTTTCCGCTTTCGGAAATATCTTTGACCGCCTGCGCCAACACGGAGATATCCACGCTGTCGTCATATATCAGAAGAACGTCGACATCAAACATTATATCTCCGTTCATGAGTCTTGAAAGAAGATCCAGATAAACCGCAAAGCCGATCGCACCCGATTTTTTCTTGAGCTTGTGAACAAGATTGTCGTATCTTCCTCCGGTCAGAACACTGCTCGGAACTCCGTCGATAAAGCCCTGAAAGATAACTCCGTTGTAATAATTGAGGTCATTGACTATGGAAAAATCAAGATTGACCCCGTTTGAACAGCCGTAGATCTCAAGAAAACTATAAATACTTTCAAGCTCTTTCACAGCTTCATCTGTTTTTTCGTTGACGCTGATCTCCTTGATCCTTTCAATACACTTCGGAAAAGAACCATATATCTCCGTAAGAACGGCCAGTGAACGAGCTGTTTTTTCGTCAACTCCGAACTCTTTGCAGCAGCTCTCGATAGCAAGGGTATTTTTCTCGCGTATACAAACAATAATTTTCTTCTTCTGTTTGTCGCTCAGATCTGTTCCGTCAAGAATGCCTGTAATGAATCCCATATGAGAAATATCAAGAATATTTCTTTCGCTGATCGCGTCAAGGCTTTTTTTCGCAAGCATTATTACTTCGCTGACGGAATATACATCTATATCCCCCACACATTCAAGTCCTACCTGCATGATCTCCTTGAACTGATGAGTTCCTTTGTCGACTCTGTAGACATTTTCACTGTAGTATACTTTTTCGGGTTCTTTAAAGGCATCGTTAGAGCTTTTTACGATAGAAAGCGTAACATCGGGTTTAAGTGCCATAAGCTTTCCGTTTGTGTCGGTGAATGTGATAACATTGCTGCTTAGCAAAAAATCCTTGTTTTTTGCATAGAGGTCATATTCCTCAAATTTACTCATTTTGAACTGCTTGAATCCGTACTGTCTGTAAAGTTTGCTCAAGCTCATTACCGCCATTTCTTCGTTTGAGAAGCCTATCGCGCTGTTCATAATCTGATCCCACCAATCCTATGTAATATAATATCATGTTTAGTATGTTGAAAGCAATATAATTATCTAAAACCGCGATCGGCTTAAGACAAAGAGCCGATCATTGACCCAAGAAAAATTATAGCATACTTCATTGTATTAGTCAAGTAAAGTGTTAACATGATAATAAAATAAATTTTATGCATTATGCACCATTAATTCATCTAATTTATTATAATTTTTTTAGCTGTAAAAAGCAAGTTTTAAGAATAATTTGTAACATAATTTGAGTAAAATGATTAAGGCAACACCGCACAAAGACCGCCTAACGGCTTTGCGGTATTGCCTTAAAGTTAATGCCTGCGTTTGAAAATGAAACACGACAGCATTCATAGATTTTGTATAATTTTCAAATTTGCCGATTTATAATCACTGTCTACAACTTAAGCATGTTCCCTGTCGATCCAAGCTTATTCTTCAATCAAAGCTATTGTCGTCACACAAACTGTGGGCTTCGCCCACGCCTATCGGTGACTGCGTCCCCGAACTCCTGCATTCGAACTTCATATTATCTTAAGTTGTAGATAGTGGATTTATAATTACGAAGTATGAATAATACCTATACCCACGGGAATATTATTACTGTATCACTCATTTTCCTAACAAAAACACAGAAAAGAACTCAAAACGGAGGTGAATTATGAAAACGAAAAAGCCGCCGATTGGATTTGAAAAGGCATTAGCCCGAAATCAGGAAGCAATGAACAAATTTTCCGAACTAAGCGAAAGTCAGAAAAAAGAGATCATGAATTCCACAAACAATATCAGATCCAAAGACGATATGCAGAGATTATACAACAGGATCGCAGCAGATTATTAAAGCGATACCGCACAAAAATAACACCGAAATTGCGCCGTCGGCTTTATCGGTATAGTGCATAAAATACCCCGGAACACACAAGGTTTAACCTCTGCATTCCGGAGTGTTTTATCATGTATTTCTCTTATTCGTTAAAATGCCGATGTGTTTCAGACTCAGGTTTTATGAAATTATCATGACTTTTTCTTTTTGCTGATGATAACCACCGCTGCACACGCACCAAGAATCACAACAGCAATAACAGCTATAACTACAGGAAGCTTAGATGTCGGCTCGTCATTATCATCATTATTTTCTGCGAAAGAAACAGCCGACTCGATTTGCGAAGATTCGGTTGTCGCTGTACTTACCGTTTCGTTCTGTGATTCATTGGATTCGGGGACTGAGGAAACATTCTCCTTTTCGGACTGCGAAGCATTTTCGTTTTTATTGCCTTCAAGAATCGCGCTGATCGTCTCATCGGGATCGGATGAGGAACGTGAGTTGAGATAGTCGTCGATTTCATTCGCATCCATTCCAAGATAGGGAGCTGTATTTTCAGTGTAACTGTTCACCGAAATATTGTCGCGCGATTTATAGTCATCGGGCGTAAGATCAACGTCTTCGTTTTTTATCGTAAACATCTCATCAACGGTATTTTTCACAGTGAGATTTCCGCTCGCTTTTTCGGTGACCTTAAAACTGATGGTAATGATGAGTTTTTCATCTTTTATATCAAAGCCGTCGATAACGTTTATTGCGGAAAAATAAACCACACCGTCGCTTATATTATACATTGCGTCATTGAGAACATCAAATCCTATCGAACCGTCAACATATTCCAATGCCGCGGAATCATATTCTATGAAAGATCCTACAGCTTCAACGGGATCGGCGATACCGCTCATGTAATACTCATAAGTTATTACATCCCCCTTAGAAACATCAGTTCCGTTCACAGTTATCTTTTCATCAGCGCTCACGCAAACGGAAAATCCCATCATTAAAACTGTCAATGAAATAAAAAGCACAATGCTTTTAATAAATCCCCTTCTCATAAATACACCTCAATTACTTGATCATCAATGATTTTTCTTTTTTGTCGATTTCAAAACCACAACAAAAATAATACCTATTAAAAATACTACGCCTACTGCCGAGATAAGTATTATTTCAAAACTTCGATAGCTCACTCCCCCATGCGTCGTCTGAATTTCATGTTCATCGGCATCGTTAGTCTCGTTTGGTATCTCACTTTTCACCGTATCGGTTTCTTCAGCGTCAAAAATATTCAAACGTATGCGTTTATGCTCATTTTCCGAGGAAGTCAGTTCTGATCCTTCGCTTTGTTCCGAAACAAAAACGGACGAGCTTTGTTCCGAATTTACAGATACCGCGCTTGAATCGCTTTCTGAAAAAACATCCCGAATTTTACTTTCCGCTCCGGGCGCAGTATTCAAACCGCTCATAACATAAGTTCTCGAATAGGTCAGCGTATCCATCAAATCTATTTTGTCTTCGTCAAGAAAGCTTTTTATAGTACAGCTTATATTCATATTTTCAGATGAGGTATCTATAGTTTTAAAACTCACACTCGCAAGAATTCCGCCATCGCTGAAATCATATCCCTCAACGCTTATAGAATTGAACCTGATCTCACCCGGTATATTGGGATTGATAAGAAACCCATTGAGATTAGGAAGTTCCAAACTTCCCTCTATGATCTCAAAGCTCGCGCTGTCGTAATATATCACCGCGTCGACACCCTGAATTTTTCTTGGATAAGAATTAACATATATTTCAAAAGTAACCTTATCACCGGGATTGACATTCTCTCCGTTGACTTCCGCGCATTCTCCGCCGACAAAAAACAATGCTGTCAGCAATATTATCGTTAAATTTAATGATAATACTTTAAAAAATTTACCCAAAAGCATCACCTCGCAAACATCTGTAATATTATTGGAAAGAAATGCTGAATAATTATTACCTATAAAAAGAAAAGCGAACTCAAAGAGTTCGCAATCGGTCGGAATAATTATCCCATAAAATGCTCGATACAATTAATGCCGATCACAACGAGAACAAATCCGACAACAAAGACTTTAGTCCAACGTGCAAGAAAAGCATCAAGCGAACGCGCCTTATTTTTTGACAAGAATGTATCCGCACCGCCTGTAATCGTTCCAAGACCCTGGGTGTTTCCTTCCTGGAGAATAATTACGATAATCAAAGCAATTGAGAACACCAAGAGTATTCCACCGAATACAAATTCAAGTACAAGTTTCACCGTTTAACACCTCCAACGAAACTTACATCTTTAGCATTATATCACAAACGGTTAAAATATGCAATAGATATTCAAAATTTTTTATTTCTGTAACATATAACTAATTTTTGTTACAATGTTTTTATTCAACAAAATCTATTCGTAAAAACGCACGGATCTGTACGACAATACAGATCCGTGCTTGATGTAATTATATAATAATATCGGATCAGTCCGAAGAGTTAAAGTTTTCAAGTCCTATGCTTGCGCGCAGGATCATTATAGCGTCGTTCGCGGTGATCTCGCCGTCGCCGTCAACGTCTGCGATTTTCAGCATATCATCATTGTACTCGTCTGCGCCTATAGACATGCGCAAAGCCATGATAGCGTCATTTGCGGTGATCTCGCCGTCGCCGTCAAGGTCACCTGTGATAACATTTGTATCCTGCTTATCCAACAATACATATTTAATACCGTTATTTGAAGCGAACTGCTCGGCATACGAACCCGAATAA
>CACYDE010000084.1 GCA_902773045.1 uncultured Ruminococcus sp.
CGTCCTCCGCCTTGCTCTGCACTCACCGGCATCGTCTCCTTTTGTCCGTCTATTTATTTGGATTGCTATAGTATGTGGGAAGTTTGACATTAAAATCTTTAAAACAGAAATCGGTATAAAAATATTCATTTGTCTTTCGTGGACCGGCAATTCGCTTCGCTGCTGCCGGAAACGCAAATAAGTACAAGTAAATTTTCCCAAACTAAAGGTAATACGTCACAGACCCGGACGGAACCGCAGCGTATTACCCTCAATTTGTTATTTCGTCAATATAACAACAGTATCAATCAATTTTCGGAATTTTCCTCGGACTGAACCTCAGTCTCGCCGATCGGCTCAGCTTCTGCTTTGACCTCGGTCTCAGCCTTTGTCTCAACGTTCACTGGCTGCGGAACGGTATGAGTTGCTGTATAAGCGTTTGTAAAATCAAGAGTCTGACCGCATCTCTTGCAGAAAAGACTGTCGCAGGAATTCGGGCAGTGACATCTCGGGCATACAACGCTTCCGCTTGCCGCCGTGAGCGCGTCCTGAAGAGTCTTAAGCTCATTGATGAGAACAGTGATCTCACCTACATACTGATCTATCACGTTTTGATCGGTATTTCCGGAAACGTGAGTATCATAAACATATCTTCCGAGGGTTTCAAACTCAGCCGAGATCTTATTTTTAAGCTCTGCGGAAGAAACCCTTGCTCTTGATCTGTCCACAACCTCCGCAGTCTTATTACCGAATGCGTCAACAGCTGCGGCAACGTTAACAATTACATCGTCCAATAAACTCATTTTAAAATCCTCCCTTTTCTGCCGCTGCCGAATTATTTTCGGTGCGGCTGTCTTGTTTTATTGTCTACTAATTTGAAATGCAATTTATAAAAATGCGAATTCATTATACCACTTAAAACAGTAAAAGTACAGAACAAAATGTTAATTTTTTGTTTATTTTAATATTTCGTCAATTTGCCGAATTTATATACATACATATTGTATATTTAGCAACTTTAATCAGTATTTATATTTTCCTTTTCCCAAAAATTCCCTCATGAGCGAATCTTCGGGAACATAGCTTTCCGGGATCTCTACAAATTGTTTGGCTCTCTCGATCAGATGTCTTGAATAGCCGTATTCCTCGCTTTCGGGCGAAATCTCCTCCAAGATCGGAACAGCTTCCGCCGCCGTGATGCATGGCTCATAAATGTGAATGGAATTTATGGTTATATCTCCCGAATATTTAAAAGGAACTATGTATTTCTTTTCACCGAAAAGTACGTTATCCCACATTCCGAGAGTATGTTCGGCGGAACTTCCTCTGAATTTGTAATCGCGGACTACTCTTCTGAAAAGTCTCAGCTCCGCAGCCGTAAGAAGATAACCCGAACGATTGGATCCTCTTATTCCCTGTTTTACGCTTATGTATATCTTTTTAAGGCCGAGTGTCGATCTGACATGACGGGTAAAAAGAGGATTAAGCGCATGGATACCCTCGATGACAGCGATAGAATCGTTTCCGAGATTGACTCTGACGGTTTCCTGTTTCGGAGAGCTTTTCGCAAAATCAAACTGGGCGATATCGCATCTTCCGAATTCAAGAAGCTCGGAAATGCAGGTTTCTATCAGAGGGATATTCAGAGCATGAACGGTTTCAAAATCAGGTTTTCCGCTTGGTGTTTTCGGGCAGCTATCCTTTCCGTGATAGAAATTATCCATTGAAATTATCTCGGAACCGCAGCCGAGTTTTTCAAACTCCTCACGGAGAATATGAGCGGTCGTGGTTTTTCCCGAGGCCGAAGGTCCTGCAAGCATAATGACCTTACATCTGTTTTTTGAATTAAGGATACTTTTGGCAATATCACTTATATCCGTTCTGTAAGCTTCCTCAGCCATGAGAACGAAGCCGCGGGGATCTGTTTTTGCGTATTCGTTGATCTGATCCAATGTCAGCGCATAACGTCTGTATGAATTAGTAATGTTCTGCATAGAAAGACTCAATCCTTTCTTTGCGTTTTAAAATTTCATCAAATCTGTTTATATATTCGTATGGATATTTATAGTTAAATATTCTTTCAAGGGTATCTTTTTTTTGATCCTTGAGTTTACTCACTGCTCCCGCGCCGCAGGCAAGGATAGTGTGAGTTTCGTCCATGATAAAGACGTTGTATATCCCTTCCTTTCCCTTTTTCGACCATCCCGTATTTTCAAGATTTCCCACCATACGGCTCTGACGATAGAGATAGTAGGGATAATAGCCGTTCCCGTGGAGTTTATCGTTCGCATAGGAAAGCATTTCCGCGGTAGCTTCCGCTTCCTTTTTGTCGAGAGTTTTTCCGTCCTTTGTCAATGTTGACGCACGCTTCATTGAAAGAGTGTGGATCGTAATGCTCTCGGGGGCAAGCTTTGTTATTCCGTCAAGGGTATTTCTGAAACTTTCGGGCGTATCTCCGGGAAGACCTGCTATCAGATCCATATTTATATGTTTGAAGTTATATTTTCTTGCCAGATCGAACGTTTCAAAAATCTGAGCGGCGGTATGGCGTCTTCCGATATTTTTCAATACCTCATCATTAAGAGTCTGAGGATTTATGCTTATCCTGTCGACTCCGCATTCCATAATGGCTTTCAGTTTACCCTCGTCTATTGTATCGGGACGTCCTGCTTCAACGGTGAATTCTCTGCATCGGCTCATGTCAAAGCGTTCTCTCACTGTCATCAGAACTCTTCTCATCTGATCGGCGCTCAGCGTTGTCGGAGTTCCTCCTCCCATATAGACCGATTCAAGCCGAAGCTCGAGTTTTTTTTCATACTCTGCCGTTGCTTCAAGTTCTCTGCACAAAAGGTCAACGTAGGGTTCAACAAGATTTTTCGTTCGCTCAACGGAAGCCGAAACAAAAGAACAATAACTGCAGCGGCTTGGGCAAAACGGTATCGAAATATAGAGGCTGTAAGACTTCTCTCCGGAAAGAGCCAAAATCGCTCTTTCATTTTTCTCCGTTTCCACAGTCAGTTTGGTTTTCTCGTCACTGACCATAAATTTATTGAGAAAATAATCAACAGCATAGTCAAATCCGTGATCAAACGCAAGACGTCTGAACAGCTTTATCGGGCGAACCCCTGTGAGGACACCCCAAGGCGGACGAACCTCGGTCAGCTTCGTAAACTTTTCGAAGAGCATCAAAGCCATCTCAAGCTCTAAATTATCATTGTCGAAAGAAAAAATTCTTTCTTCTTTTTCGTAAAAATCTCCTACACAAACCTCGGCGGTGATGACAACCTCACCGTGCTTCTCGTTATAACCTGTATAAATATACGGAGGCTGTAATTCTTCGGGAATTTCTCTTTGAATTTCAAGCCTTGTATTCGGAAAAAACAATCTTGTAAGATTTTCCATCTCATAATGGAAGTTATGGTTATTAATATATATTATCATAAAAATTACTGCCTATATATGGATTATATAATCTTTCGTCTTCAAGTGTAGTCGTCAGATTGTGACCGGGATAAACGGTATAATCACCCTTTAAAGCTGCCAGCTTGTCAAGTGACTCTTTCATTTCCTTATCGCTTCCCGTAGGGAAATCGGTTCTTCCGTGAGAACGATAAAACAACGTATCTCCCGAAAATATCTTGTCGTCACAAACGAAACAGACCGAACCGGAAGTATGTCCCGGCGTAGATATTATTTTGAACACACTCTCACCGAGCGTTATTACATTGCCGTCATGAAGAGCGACATTACATTTCACGGGTTCAAGCGGTAAAGACAGAAAATAACGTGAAAGATTGGAGAATGGATCTTCAAGCATCGAAACGTCTTTCTCACCTATTGCGACTTCGGCTTTTCCCTCAGTCTTTTTCAAAATCGAGGATACTCCGCCGATATGATCGCAGTGACCGTGAGTCAGGAGAATATATTTCAATTTTTCATACCCGATTTTCGAAAGAACTTTGTCAAGTTCAGCCGTAAAATCGCCCGGGTCGATCACCGCACAATCCCCCGTGGCGTTATCCGTCACGACGTAACAGTTAGTCGCAAGGTCGGAAACCAACACTGTTTTAATATCTATCATTCATATCACCTCTGTATTCAATAATAAACCGAAAATTCGGCGGGCAAAGAAACCCTGCCCCCTGCATTTAAAAACCGTAAATTATGGATAGTGGTTTGACAACAGGATAAACGATACTATTATTTCAGTAATGAAGATCGTTTGAGTCTATCACGATCGTTACGGGTCCGTCATTAAGCAGAGAAACCTTCATATCCGCCCCAAAAACACCCTTCTGAACGTTATCCGTCCCGTTCTCTCTCAGCTTTTCACAAAAAAACTCATAAAGCGGTTCGGCCTTTTCGTGACGTGCGGCGGAAATATAACTCGGACGCCTTCCGTGACTGCAATCACCGTAAAGGGTAAAATTGGAAATGACAAGAGCCGAACCGCCGATATCATTCACCGAAAGATTCATTTTGCCGTTTTCATCGCTGAAGATCCTAAGTCCCGAGATTTTTGACGCAAGAGCCGCGGCTTCCTTCTCCGTGTCGTTTTCATGAACGCCGAGAAGAACCAGAAGTCCGCTTTCTATCTCACCTTTGATCTCATCGTCAACCTTGACGCAAGCGAAAGAAACTCTTTGAATAACCGCTTTCAAATCTTCTCCTCCTCTTCTGTCAGCCTGCCGTTCTTTCAACGGACGTTACGCCTTTGACAGCCATAAGACGGGAAATAATATCACGAAGATGCGATTTATTTCTGACTGTAATGTTAAAAGTTATGACCGCAAGACCGTTTCCTGTGGTTTTTGAACTCATATTATGAATATTTATCCTCATGTTTCCAAGCTGACCGGCAAGATCGGCAACAAGTCCCGTTCTGTCATAAGCTCTGATCTCAATGAGCGTTCTGAACGAACTGTTGATGGATTCTGACCAGCGAGCCGAGATCCAGCGGGTGGGGTCTTCGGCATCTTCAATATTCTCCGGAACATTCGGACATGAACGCTTATGAACGGATATTCCGTGACCTTTGGTAATAAAAGCAATAATTTCATCACCCGGAAGAGGTGTACAGCATTTGGAAAGTTTGATATCGACATCGTCCATTCCATCAATAAGAACGCCGCTCTTTGAAGCTCTCGATTTCGGTTGTTCCTCAACGATGGGAACAACGTATTCCTCTTCAACGCCTTCTGCTTTTTTCTTCTCTTCGAGAAGCTTTGCGTATTCCTCTTTTATCCTCGGCATTAATTTCCAGAGAACTGTTCCGCCGTAGCTTATTGAAGCATAGAAATGATCCATCGAAGGAATATTTTTCTTTTTCAGGATCGGCTCCATCATGGCTTCAAGTTCTTTTTCGTTAAGCTCAAATCCGTTTTTCTTACATTCCTTTTCAAACTCCGCTTTTCCGAGAACGATATTTTCCTCTCTCTTCTCCCGCTTGAACCACTGTCTGATCTTGTTTCTCGCATCGCTTGTTTTTACGATTTTGAGCCAGTCGCGGCTGGGACCCACGGATCCCTCTTTACCGGTGATTATTTCTATTATATCTCCCGTTTTGACAATGTAATCTATCGGAACTATCCTGTAATTTGCCTTTGCTCCAAGCATTCTGTTTCCCACAGCGCTGTGGATCGCATACGCAACATCTATCGCAGTGGAACCCATCGGAAGGTTTATAAGTTCCCCTTTCGGCGTGTAAACGAAAACCTCGTCCGATGAAAGATCGGTTTTTATATCTTTGATGAGCCTTGCAGGATCGTGGTTATCCGCCTGGTTTTCAAGCATTCGGCGAATCCACGCAAGCTGTTCGTCCATTGAACCCTTTCCGGACATTCCAAGCTTATATTTCCAGTGAGCGGCAATACCGTATTCCGCAGTCTGATGCATTTCGTAGGTTCTGATCTGAACCTCAAAAGGAACGCCGTCCGAACCGATAACCGTGGTGTGAAGCGAACGGTAAAGATTCGGCTTCGGAGTGGAAATGTAATCCTTGAATCGGTTCGGAAGCGGCTGGAACATATCGTGAACTATTCCCAGAACATTGTAGCAGTCGCCAACCGTATCGACAATCACACGAACGGCATATATGTCATAAATCTCTTCGAGAGATTTTCCCTGTATAATCAGCTTCTTATATATCCCATGGATACTTTTTACACGTCCGCTGACTTTTGCGTTATTTATATATTCGGAAACACGATCCGAGATCTGTTTCATGATCTTGTTTATAAAGCCCTGACCGTCCGCCATATTGTTTTCAAGATGAGTTTCGATCTCCTTGTAGCCGATCGGATCAAGGTACTGCAAAGAGAGATCCTCCATTTCGTCTTTGATAGCCTTGATACCGAGCCGATGAGCGATCGGGGCGAAAACCTCCATGGTTTCAAGGGCGATATCTCTTCGCTTCTGTTCTCTCATGCAGTCTATCGTCCTCATATTATGCAGACGATCCGCAAGCTTGATTATTATTACGCGTATATCGTCTGCCATGGCGATCAGCATTTTTCTGACGTTCTCAGCCTGACGTTCTTCGCGAGAGGTGTACGCTATCTTGCTGATTTTTGTAACTCCGTTAACGAGATTAGCCACGTCTTTTCCAAACTGAGCTTCAACTTCTTCTAATGTTACGGGGGTATCCTCTACGACATCATGAAGCAGCGCTGCAGCAACAGAATCTGTGTCCATTCCGAGATCAACAATAATGCAGGCGACCGAAGTCGGGTGGAGAATATAGGGAACTCCCGAAATGCGTCTCTGATCTCCGTGCATTTTTTCTGCGAGACGATAAGCTCTGTCGATCTTCTCCATATCATAATCACCGGAGCTTTTTTCAAGAAGTTCGCAAAGTTCCTCGTAGTCCTGATAATATTTTCTGTTTGCAGCCATAAAATCACACCTCTCTCATACTTTTCATAAAAGACTGTATACTCAAAGATTTATATTAATCCTTGCAGAACAGGAGCCGAAAGGATCTCAACTCTCGGCGGATCTTTCACCAAATCTATATTCAAATTCTCGGACGAACCGCTCATTGTGATAAGTCCGAGTTCTTCCATCGCCTTAAGTATCACAAGAAGCTTCCCGAGGGAGATAGACTTTCTGTTTATTCTTCGATGAAGAACATCAGCGGAGAAAGGAAATCTTCCCTTCGCTCTGAGGTATTTATACACAACGACAAAGTCGTCTCTTGTCACCGAAAGCTCCTTTTTCATTTTTTCATCAATATTCTTTCCCGTCATCAGATCGTCGAAAATCGCCTTGCTTTTCATCAGTTCCACATAATCCACATCCGAAAAGCCCGCTTCCTTGAGACACATAGAAACACTTTTAACATTATTATATTCATTTACATCAAGCGTAACCGCAAGATTAAGATTATCTCCCACAACATAAGGAAACTCATCGGGACCGCAGCCAAACAGAAGCGCCGTAAATGATGTGTTGTCTCTTCTGAAAGAAAGCTTAAGGTGTTTTCCGCCGCCCAACGGTCTGATATCCGTCAGATTTGAATTATATATCCCGAAAACAGGCGTCGGATTTCCTGCGCCGAACGGTTCGAGAAGAGAAAGAGCCTCAACCGCAGAAACGGTTATCGCGGCAGGATTCAGTCTGCACGCGAGTTTTATTTCGGGGAAAAATTCATTTTCAACGGAATCGGCAAATTCATTTATCTTTTCTCTGAAAAGATCTATATTTTCCGTTTTCAGTGACATGCCTGCCGCCATCGGGTGACCGCCGAAAACGGTCAGAAGCTCCTTGCAGTAAGCCACACCGTCACACATCGCAAAGCCTTCGATGCTTCTTCCGGAGCCTTTTGCGCTTTCGCCGTCATACGTTATAATGATCGTCGGCTTTCCGTATTTGTCTTTTATTCTTGCAGCCGCGATGCCGATAACGCCCTGATGCCAGCCTTCACCTTCGACCACAATTATTTTTTTGTACTTTATATTTTCGTCTTCTTCAAGAGTTTTCTCAACCGAGCGAAGTATTTCTTGTTCTATCTCTTTTCTGTCTATGTTATCAGCATTGAGTTCCTCTGCAATTCTTTCCGCTTTTTCACGGTCATCTGTCAAAAGAAGCTCAACGGACTTGCTCGAAAGTCCGAGTCGTCCTCCGGCGTTGATCCTCGGAACCAACGTGAAAGCAACGCTGCCGGCAGAAACATCTTTTTTATCACAGCCCGAAACTCTTCTGAGTTCGGCGATGCCCGGTCTGTTTCCGGAATTTATCCGTTTCAATCCTTCTTTGACAAGGATCCTGTTTTCTCCGGTAAGACTTACAACATCGCCGATCGTTCCCACAGCCGCAATATCCGAATAGAGATCGTAAAGCTTTTCCATGTCAAGATCATCGTCCTCCATCGCCATGACAAGCTTAAACGCCAGTCCGACTCCGGAAAAATGCTTAAAGCTGCTGAGATCGTCCCTGCGGTGAGGATCAACCACCGCTGCGGCATTCGGAAGCTGTTCGGGAGGCGTGTGATGATCCGTAACAACTACATCTATACCGAGAGAATTGGAATACTCCACTTCATTGTAAGCGGATATACCGTTATCAACCGTCACAATAAGACCCACATTTTTTTCGTGAAGAATATCTATCGCTCCGTTATTGAGCCCGTAACCCTCGGTTTCCCGTGATGGGATGTAGTAGATAACATCGGCTCCTATACTTTTCAGATAAGAATAAAGCAGCGCCGTTGACGTAACTCCGTCAGCGTCATAATCTCCGTAAACGCAGATCCTTTCACCGCTTTCGATCGCGTCAGTTATCCTCATCACCGCAAGATCCATGTCGGTTATCAAAAAAGGATTGGTCAGCTCCGCGTCATCGTCAAGAAAACTTACAAGCTCCTCGTCGCTTTCAAATTTCATCGTATCGAGAACGATCGAAGGTATCGCAGGAAGTTTAAGACCTTTAGCGATCCTCGCGGCGTTGCTTTTATCAAAATCTGCCAATACCCATTTTTTCATACTCACTCACCTAAAGAATAATTATCCTGTCCAAAGGGAACATATCATGGAAGAACGAAGCGTTTTAGCTGTTCCGATCGAATCCCTTGCCGACGAGAATTCGGTATTTATTTATTTTATCACTTATTCCAAAAAAATTCAATATATTTCGAGCATATTCTTATCAATTGTCAACAACCGAAAAAATGTTTTCAGCAGTACAAAAACGGAAAAACCCCTCGGGAAATGAGGAGTTTTTCTTTTTGACATTATTTTTTCAGATAAGAACTAAATGATATTTGATCTTCCGTCCGTCATCCGGATCCGTCTTCATCGCCGTGACCCTCTTCCCCCTCGGTGTCACCGGTGCTCGCAGATTCCGACTGAGGTTCAACGTCGCTCACCGTTATATTCATGTCATAAGTGCCGAATATCCAACAAGCGCTGTTTCCGCGTATCGTTACTTCAACCGTGTAATCGGAAGTTCCAAGCTTAGCGTCGGTAAGATCAACAGACGCTGTAACATCAGACGCGGTAATTTCCGAAACGGAATCTTTCGGGCCTATCACGCGGACAAGAATATTTCTATAGGACGAATAGTCGGCATACATTCCATCGGGAATATTTTTTAGTTCAAAATCGGTGATTACAAAAGATTTCGTCCTGAAATCAGTAAAATCGAACTGAGCCGTAACACGATCTATATTATTGAAGTTTCTGACGCCCTCGGGCATTACGACTTCAAAGGGCATGGACGCTGTTCCATACGAAAGCTGGCTGAGATCTATAGTTCCAAGGGAAATACTGTCTATAGAGTTGAGAATATCCGAAGAAGCAGCGATCTCTATCTGAGACGGTTCGATCGTAATAAAGCCTTCCGCATTAAAACCAGTCGGTGCGTTTTCATAGCTTAATGTAAACGGAACCGTCTTTTTCAATAGAACCGGAATGGTAACATCTACCGTTATAGGATTCAAAACCAGCGAATCATCGTTAATTTTCTGATCGTCAGAATCCAGAAGAACAACATCAATATTTTCAGCCGTTATTGTTTCGGTGAGTTCCTCTTCAAACTCGTAGGAAACGATCGCTTTGGCAACCTTTGAAACACTCTGTTCCGGACCGGTCACAGTTACGCTCTTTTCGGAAAGAACGGGCGTACCCATGTAATATTCGGGCGGAGAGCTTGCTTGGATATCATTCTCGATAGAAAGTTCCTTGCTGACGTTCCTGTCAACAACCACCGTCACTTCGGACGGGTTGACCGAAACGATATTATAATTGTTTTTTACTCCAAGCTGTCTTGCCTGAAGAGTAACGTTGTAAGTTCCCGACGTCACGATGTTTCCCAGATTGGTTCCGTAAACCTGGATATCAGACGCTGTCAGAGAACCAACGGTAACGCTGTTTCCCTTGACCTTGACTGTTGCGGTAAAATCATCAATCGACACTCCATCGATACTCACAACCGCCAGATTGTCCATTTCCGCGTCTTCGGAAAGCTCCAGACTTACGGGTATGTCAGAAACGGGATAGTTCACGGTTTCGCCGCTGCTGACCGAGATCATCGTCCAGATAAAAAACGACAGTACGAACGAAAACGCAAGCAGAAATTTATCGCTGTTAAAAAGTGTCGAAAAAGAAAATTTAGTTTTCTTTTCTTTTGATTTTTCTTGTTTTTTATTGCTCACTCTTCTTCTTCTCCTTTCTTGATGAGGATAAGAAAGAAAATTTCTCGGGAAGGTCATTTTTTTCGCTGACGAGAAGCTCGTTTAGCTTTTCAGTCAGCTTTTCTTTGGTCAGATCACGCTGAAGTTCACCGTTGAGAGCTATGGAAACAGAACCGGTTTCCTCCGAAACAACCACTACCACAGCGTCGGAGACCTCACTGACCCCGAGCGCCGCACGGTGACGCGTTCCGAGATTTTCATCAACGCTGTCGTTATGAGTCAAAGGGAGTATACAGCCGGCCGCATAGATCAGACCGTCTCTGACGATCATGGCGCCGTCGTGAAGAGGAGCCTTGTTAAAAAATATATTTCCTATCATCATTACTGACGGAGAAGCATTCACGACCGTTCCCGTGTCAGCAATATCCCCCAGACGCGTCCTTCTCTCAAAAACAATGAGCGCGCCTGTCTTTTTTGAATGAAGCTGCATTACTGCATCGACAAAAACAGAAATAGTTTTTTTCTGTTTTAAAATATCCTCTTCACTCGCAGCTTCGTTGGAAAACACACTTTTCAGCCTTCGGTAAGTATATTTGCTTCGCCCGAGCTGTTCAAGAACCTTTCGTATCTCGGGCTGAAATACGATGAACAGCATTATAACGGCAAATTCAAAAAAACGATTTAGCATCGCAGTAAGCATCGTAAGACTGAAAATATACGCGACTCCGTAAAGTACAAGAAGAACAAGAATACCCTTAACAAGCTGTATGGCGCGGGTTTCCTTAACAAGTTTTATTAAATAATAAATTATCAAACCGATCGCAATAATGTCCACAGCGTCTTTCAAACGGAACGTTCGCATTACCGCAAAAAAATTCTCAAAGATCTGACTTATCGATCCCATATTTTTTAATCCCCTTAAAATCTCTGTCAGAGTGTGTCTCTGAAATTTAGACAAATTACAATATCACATTAATATTTTACCACAAAAATCAGGATATGCAATCTTTTTTCAAAAATCCTGCACAAATTTTTTAAGGCAAATTAGACAATCAAAAATGAAAAGTTATTGATGAACAGTTCCTTAGGCGCTATCTCCGTGAGGTATTGCCTAAAAAACGACCCATTGGAAATTCAAATCTTCCAATGGGTTTATATTTTTAATCGCCGAGAAGCATTCTGTCGTTGTCGATAGTCGAACCGCTCGCCTTCTCAAACTTCTGAAGCAGGATCTCAACCGTAAGTTTTTTCTTTTCCTCACCCGAGATGTCAAGAACTATTTTTCCGTCGCTCATCATGATAAGACGGTTTCCGTGAGTTATAGCGTCTTTCATATTATGCGTTACCATAAGCGCTGTGAGATTATTTTCCTCAATGATCTTGTCACTGAGTTCGAGAACCTTTGCGGCTGTTTTAGGGTCGAGCGCTGCAGTGTGTTCGTCAAGAAGAAGCAGCTTCGGACGCTTGATCGTCGCCATAAGAAGCGTTATCGCCTGACGCTGACCTCCAGAAAGAAGTCCGACCTTTGACGACATTCTGTCCTCAAGACCAAGCTCAAACTGTTTAAGAAGCTCTCGATATTCTTCTCTCTCGGACTTTTTAACGCCCCACGACAGTCCTCTTTTCTGACCTCTCCTTGCAGCGATCGCAAGATTCTCAATGATCTCCATATCCGCAACCGTTCCCGTCATAGGATCCTGAAAAACTCTTCCGAGATATGGTGCGCGCTTATGTTCGGGGAGCGCAGAGATATCCTCTCCGTCAATCAGGATGGCTCCGCTGTCTACCGGCCAAACGCCCGCGATAGCATTCAGTGTAGTTGATTTTCCGGCGCCGTTTCCGCCGATAACCGTGCAGAAATCGCCGTCATTGAGTTTAAGGTTAACTCCGTTGAGAGCCTTTTTTTCGTTCACCGTTCCGGGGTTGAAGGTTTTGTAAACGTCAATTATTTCAAGCATCGGCTTTTTCCTCCCTGTTCAGAGTTTTCTTGTTCTCTTTCGCTACACGTTTAAAGGAATTTTTGGACTTATTTTTAAGGTATGGGAAAGCGAGGAAAACAGCAACGATAACAGCCGTAAAAAGCTTGGTGTCATCTGTCGGCATTTTCAGCCACAAAACTATACCCATTGAAATATAATAGAGAATACCGCCGACAATAACAAATGTAAGCTTTATAATAAAATTCGCGCGCTTACGGAATATCGCTTCACCGATAACTGCACCGATAATAACCGCTGCAAGTCCGATAACGATCGCGCCTCGTCCCATATTTATATCGGAAAATCCCTGATACTGAGCGAAAAGCGAACCGGAAAGAGCAACAAGACCGTTTGAAAGCGCAAGGGCAATGACCTTTGCAGCGTTAATATTGATACCCTGCGCCTTACTCATTGCAGGGTTGCTTCCCGTTGAACGGATAGTCGAACCTTGTTCCGTTCCAAAATACCAGTACATCAGACCTATGACCACAACGGCAAAAGACAAACCTACAATAATGGCTCTGCCGATATTACTTCCCGAAAGTATCAAAGTATAATTTCTGTAGCTTATCGGAAGGTTTGCCTTACCCATAATATTAAGATTGATCGAATAGAGCGCGATCTGAGTGAGAATACCTGCAAGAATATCCGGAATTCCCAAAACCGTATGCAAAAAGCCCGTGACAAGACCCGCAAGGATCCCCGCTGCAAGAGCGATAAGAGTAGCCGGCCATATCGGAACTCCATTGATAAGCAGTATCGCAGTCACCGCACCTCCTGTGGCAAATGAACCGTCAACAGTAAGATCCGCAAAATTAAGCAGTTTATACGTGATGAAAACACCAAGCGCCATAAGTCCCCAGATAATTCCCTGCGCAATGTTTCCCGGAAGCTGGGAAGCAAAAACCGCCGGATTAAGGGACGAAAAATAATTTATGATCCCGTCCATAATTCCCCTCCGTAAAAATATTTTTATCTGCATAAAATATTGGGGTGCATTTACGGCACCCCAATACCGATGATCGATCAAAGTCGTTTGACTTACTCGGCAGCCTCTTCCTTTACGATAGCCTCATAACCGTCAGGAATTGTGATACCGAGAGCCTCACATCTCTCTTTGTCATATTTCTTTGTTGTGGGAGCGTAACGGATCTCCATAGTGGAAATATCTGCGCCCTCCTTGAGGATCTCATAAGCCATCTCGCCTGTTTCTCTTCCGAGATCATAGTAGCTGATCGAAAGAGTAGCAACACCGCAGCCGCTGCACATACCCTCTTCACCTGTAACGATCGGAATATTCTTCGGTGCAGCAATATTATCAATGATACCTGTGTTGGAAGCGGCAGTGTTATCTGTCGGGATATAAAGAACTTCACACTCGTCGCATGCTGTTGTTGTTACGGCAGCAACATCGTTGGAATCGGAGAATGTATATTCCTTGACTGTGTATCCTTCGTCCTCAAGATAAGGCTTGATCGTATCAAACTGATACTTTGAGTTAGCCTCGGCAGAGCAGTAAAGAATTCCAACCGTTGTTTTATCGGGGAAAAGCTCCTTAACAACCTTAGCCTGCTCGTCAAGAGGAGCAAGATCGGCTGTTCCCGAAACGTTCATTTCCGAGTAGCCCTTCCAATCCTTGATATCAAGAGCTGTTCCGTAGTGAGTGATAGATGTTCCAAGAACAGGGATAGTGTCTGTTGCCGTGTACGCAGCCTGAAGAGCAGGTGTTGCGTTTCCAAGGATAAGATCAACGTTTGATGAAACGAAAAGGTTGCAGATCGTTGTGCATGTTGCGGAATCACCCTGCGCGTTCTGCTCATCGAATGTCACATTATCCTCACCGAGCTTCTCAATGAGAACATCCTTGAAGCCCTGTGTAGCAGCGTCGAGAGCCTCGTGCTGAACGAGCTGACAGATACCTACAGTGAACTTCTTGTCCGATTCCTTAGCGTCTGAAGGCGACTCTGCCGAACCGGCTTCACTTGCTGCAGCTGAATTTTCCGATTCCGCTGCGGACTCGGTTGCCGCATTGCTGCAGCCTGCGAAAGAAAGCGCCATCGTAAGAACAGCGAGCGCAGCCGCAATAATTCTTCTTGTTTTAGTCATAAGTATTTCCTCCTAAATAAAATCAAGCTACCGACCAATTCGATATGCCCGAATGAATCCTGCCTGTCACCACTTTTCAGGCAGTACAGATATTCATACGTCTGTTATTATACCCAAATCCTTGTTTTTTGTCAATGGACTAAATTATGTTTATTAGAAGTTTATAATAATTAAAATTAAATTTGTTAATAATTACGAAAAAACACAAATCTTGGAAAGGCATATTCCGTTTTCTCCGGAAATATAACGTCAGAATTTATCTTTCGCCACTTTTAGCAGCCTGACGATCGGCGCAGGAACCGATCCCGGATCTATAAGGTATAAATTTTCCGCGATAGAAATACTTTCGTTCAGGACAATATAACTTGCCACAATAAGAGCAAACGGTGTTTCCGAAGAAATCTCTATCCCGACCCTCACAAGCAATACTTCTGCGATCAGATCAAGAAATATCCCGAACGAAAGAGCCGCCAGAAGCGCGATCTTCCGCCAGAAGCCCCGCCTTGCGATCTTGCTGTCAAGCCCATCTCCCGCGGCTTTGGCTTTGATAATCCCTGTCACAAAATCGAGAACTACAGCAAAACAAACAAGAAGAAACATCAGCCCGTACTGTCTTCCAAACGTCGCCGCCACTCCGATCACGGCGCTAAGCGCCGCTTTTAACCATTCTGCACGTTTCACGGCATCACCCCACACAACAGATCTCTATCCGGTCGATCGGCTTTCCGACGATCCCGGCGTAAGTGTCCGTGCTTCCGCCCGTGTCTTTTGTGTTTTCCATGTAGGAGAGATAGGACTTGCTTCCGAGAACACGGACTCTGTAACGGAATTTATGACTGCCAGAGCTGAGCGTCACCTTGTCGATCTCACCGCCTTTCAGCTGATGAGTGCTGAGAACAAAATCCGCGTCCTTCACATAAATTCTCAGCCCCTTGATTTTTTCTCCGTCAACGCCTGCGTAATCCTCCCGATTTTTCACTGCGGGAAGCCAGCCCGACTTATCGGTATAAACCTGATAATAAACGTCCGGAACAGTCTTTTTCACAGCCTCACCGTCACTCTTTTTGCTTTCGGAAGAATCATACTTAGGGCGAACGATCCCGATGATCTGAGAAATATAGCGTGTACGTCTCAGAACATATCCCCCGTTGGAATAATTTGAATCGCTCGTATTGCCCTCGACGGTCAGATATGAACCGTCCGCATTTTTTGAAATTATAAATCCGATATGATCGGCGATCCCGTCACCGTTCCAATCGAAAAGAACAAGATCTCCGTTTTTCCCCTCGTTCTTTCCCACGGTAAGACCCTTTTGCCTGCCCCAATTCAGCACTGTGGGACAATACGCTGTTTTCTGACCGTCATAAAAAAGACCCGACGCACCGCACATACGGAATATATCCCAAACGAAAGCACAGCACCAAGGATAAGCAGCTCCGCTCACCGCTGTTCCGTAATAATCGGTGTTGAAGATCACATTATTATTGCCGCCGTCGAATGTTCCGACATAGGACAGGGCTTTATTGACAATTGTTTTTGAATCTGCCACTATTACTCCTCCTTACCTTCCAGACAGAAGTGACTGCCTGAAACATAAATTTTTCCGTTTATATTTACAACGCCGAATTTATCCGGCTCACTCTGCAATTTTTTAAAGAGATGACGGCTAAGACATGGATTTGTGTATGACAAAGCATTAATCATCACCGTTTTATCGCCGCCGCTTCCCATAAAGCAGTTAGACGAGTAAAAATACTCCAGACTTTCATGATTTTCCGTGGAGAGATAAGATTTGTCGTTTCCCGTTTCATCGGACGAATCGGCACAGTAAATAAATCCGTTTATCGTGTTTCCCTCATCGTCTTCGAAGGTCGTGAAAAAGCACTGAAGATAGCCGTCGGAGATGCATTCCCTGCTGTCCTCGACATACGGTAAAATGCTGAATGCCGCACCGTAAAATGTTCTCACAAGATTGTAGGAAACAGTCGAGGCTTTAGACAACGGATCAATATAAACAAAATTGACCCCCTGAGCATTTGCTGCTCCGCAGTGATACGACAATCTGAAATATGCCGCCACACTTTTTTCGAGCTTAAGGAACTGTTGATGTTTTGAATCAAGGTAGATAATCAAGTAATCAAGATCATTGTTGTTCTCACCCTGAGATTGTATATTTTCTTCAAAGCTCACACCTTGGAATCCGTTGAAAAGATTTCTGAGATCGGATGATATCACATCGTAAGCATCGGTCACATCAATACCATGCCTTCTGACAATAACATTATTTTCCATTAAAAACTTCCTTTCCGTGACCGTCCGCATTTTTAGCGACAGCCACTTTGATATAAGTAGAAAATTAAACCTCAATAAATATCACTATCTCTTGCCGCCTCAAAAGACAATGTAACTTAGGCAATACCGCACAGAGATTGTGCCGAAGATGCGCAGTAGATTTTTATCAAGAGAGTGCATAAACTACCGTCAGGCAGGCGTTCGCGGCGTTGCCTTAATATTATTTTTTTAGCACAACCAGTTAACTTGCAATGCTGTCAGCCATTACGGAAACTCCTGCAATAGGTTCTATAAGAAAAGCGTCTGAAAACTGAGTTGATTTCCCGATCGTTTCTCCGATAAAACCGGATTTTAGCGTAATCCGGTTTTTTCCCTTTATAAAACCCGAATTGATTTTTCCGATAAGCTCGGCATACTCCGAAGTGGGAGTCGGATAAGGAACCTCAACTCTTTGATCCCGGATCGCTTCTCTTATTGCGTTGAAATCAGAGATCGCCTGATCGACTGTTTCTCTCGCTGTTCTTTCCGTCACAATATCACCTCCTGTAAGACCGTCGGAAAAAGCTAAATTTTGCATATAAATACGCAAAATAAAAAAGCAGACCCGAAAAACGGATCTGCCCGAAAAACATTATTATCTATACTATTTATTTACGGTGTGTTGCTTAATCTTGAACCTGATAGGTCATGTAGCCGTCAAGCGCGTCTGTCACAAGTTCCTCATAAACATATATCGCAAAATTTTTCCTCTCGAAATCCCAGTCCACCACGTCAAGCGTAGACATTCCGTAATGCCAGCCTGCGGCATAATTTCCGTCAGAAGGCATTCTGTATTCGATCATATCATAAGAAAGATAGGTGAGTGAATTTGCAACAAGAGTTGTGATCTCGGTTTTCTTGAGATTCGTGGTAACAAGCGGACCGATCTCATCCACAATACTGATGATCTGAGAAATAGAAGCGGATTTCATGCTTTTGACCAATGTTTTCAAAAGCTTTCTCTGACGCGCGGTTCGGTCAAAGTCACTTCCGGAAAATCCGGCTTCCATATCGCCTCTGTTTCGTGCGTACCAGAGAGCCTGTCTTCCGTTGAGATGGACCACACCCGCCGTTTCCTGAAGTTCATTTCTTGTTTCGACTTGATTGTTTTTCCATGACTGCCAGTTGATGTAATCTATCTCTTCATCGGTAAGTTCAATATCAACGCCGCCGAGGATGTCTATGATAGATTTAAAGCTTTTGAAGTCCACGATCGCATATCGGTCGATCCCGACTCCGAAGTTCTGTTCAATCGTAGATATTGCCAGTTTCGGTCCGCCGTAAGCATAGGCATGATTCAGCTTGGAGTAACCATAGTCGGGAATATAGACCCAAAGATCTCTCATAAAGGAAGTAAGCTTGAGCTTTTGGTGACGGTTATCGATCGAAAGCAGGATCATGGTGTCGCTTCGCTGACTCGTTCCGTCGTTCTTGTCCGCACCAAAAAGGAGAACATTGAGAACCATAGGATCATTCAGAAGAGAACCTTCACTGAGATTCATGTTGATATAACCGTCATTGAGATCGATATCATAATCCGTACTTCTTCTTTTTTCGTCTGCGTCATAATTCTTCGCTTCGTCAAAATCGCCGGTATCTTTATAGTTCAGCGAATCAAGAGTTCTGTAATAATAAATACACCCCGTTCCTGCAACCGCCATCACCAGTGCAAGAACAATGAGAAAAACGTTTCGGATAATAAGCCCGACTCGCTTTTTCTTCTTTTTCTTAGTTCCAATCGTTCTTGACGGAGTTCTGCTCTCGCCAAGAACTTCGTAGCCGTCGCTGAAATTGTTTTTAGAATTATCCGACATAAATAAATTCCTTTCAATATCTGAATCGACCCAAAAATGAATCGGTCATGACCGCACAAAATTCTACAATTTAATATTATAATCGTATTCAAAAGATTTATAATTGCTTTAAAGAATTATAATTATCGAATTACAACATTTTACAGAGGGATAATTTAGTAATATTTAACAAAAAATTACACACTCAACAAATCACAGCTCACCGTCACTCTTTTGTTCATAAACTGTAAGTCCATAATAAGGAACAAACTCTTTCATAAAAATATCGGCCTCCGGAACGCCAAGATCATAAACAGCCTTTTCGGTTGATTCTTTTGCCTTAACGAATTCATCATTCCCCATTCTTATTTCATCTATACATTTAATATGGGCGGATATTTTGTCGGCGGCTTTCAGAAGCTTTGTTTCATAATCATTATTTCCCTGTTCATTGAGAAGCGGTTCATATACATCACGCATATCATCGGGCAGCAAACATGAAAGCTCATGGGCTGCGATACTTTCGATTTTCTTGTAGGATTTTCTTATCTCATCGTTAAAATATTTTATCGGAGTAGGCATATCTCCTGTTATGATCTCCGTACAGTCGTGGAACAATCCCATCACAGCAACATGATCCGCGTCAATGTTTTTGTTCATACGCAAATTACCTATCGTTGCAAGACAATGGGCAATCACAGCAACCTCCAGACTGTGTTCACTGAGATTCTCGGTTCGTTTATTGTTCATAAGTCCCCAACGGTTGATGTATTTCATTCTTGATATCATTGCAAAAAAACTGCTCATAAAATCACCCCGAAAAAATTTTTAAAATGTGTTAAATGCAACATTAAATCTTATATTTATATGATATAATAAAGTTACAGAAAAGTAAACAATTATTTTTAAATTTTCAATGAGCAATTTCCCGGATCACTGTCCATGACTTCTGTTTAAAGTTTTTCAAGTGCTTTTTAAAAAGGCAGTTATCTTAGGAACTGTTTATAAATAACTTTTCATTTCTGCTTGTCTAATTTGCCCTGAACTGCGTTAAATTTTCTTGAAATACGTTAGTA